>JAABRE010000139.1 GCA_011391125.1 Synechococcales cyanobacterium S06 | reverse complement strand
CGTAAATCTGTTTTGCGGCATTCCCCTATGAGACAAGAAGCTCCGACCTTAGCAAACGAAGGCGAAGGCCTTTGTTTCAGTTAGGTCGGGGTAGTTCACCTCTCTACTCCTCACACTTTGACTATTTTTTTGACCAAGAGTTTTTACGTCAATCTGTTCTTACCAAAGAAATTGGATCTGAGGCCCTCCCCTTGCTCGGGGAAAATAAAAAAATTTATTCCTTGTTCAATCCTGTCGATAACTTCCCCCCAATCATCAGGGGGGTACATCCTTTTAAATGACAGGTATAGTAATTCCAAATAAAAATTAAACAAAAGTTTTTAGTTTGTTGTTGGACTTTAGTCCTAAGAAGCGCTAAAGCGCAACTACGAACCTATTTTTCAACTGTTTTAATCTTAATTGGAATTACTATAATACTTCTTACTTTTGACTGACTCCCATCCTCCGAGTCAATTTCCGGTGACGGGTCCTCTAGTTAATCTACCGGAATTTTTCTCTACTTTTGGCATTAAAAAAGGTGATCCTTTATGGCGTGCTCCTGAAGATTTAAGGATAATTTGCTAACCAATGTGAGCTTAAACTCCCCAAATTCTTCAAGAATTCGGGGAACTGTGGGAAATTACTCTATGTAATATTTCTACAAACTTCCTTCATTGGCAGTTGAGAAGACGTAGTTGTAAAATTCGTCTCCTGTAACTACATTAATCACCACAACCCTGCTTGTACCTTTATCGTACATGACACGCACTTGCTGATTTTGAGCTATAAACATATTGCCTGAAGTTCGTTTTAACATTCCAGCGAAGACAAATTCGCCATCATTAATTTGAATCGCAATTTGGTTAGGATCTTTCTGGGGTGTCATATAAGTCTTTTGAGGTTGGCGAGACTGGGCAATCTCAAAAGAACTATTCTGTAAAAAATTAGCTGTAACAGGTAAAACAATACCCACTGTACCAACAAGACACGCGATCGCAAATAAAGACGTTTTAAATTTCATGTTTTTTCTTAGCATAACTAAGCCAAATATATCAAAAAAAAATTTATATTTTATTCACCATCACTAGGGAAGATGATAAAATCACTACGAATCCAACCCATGGCACCTGAATCGAGGAAACGAACTTGACACCAGTTCAAATCGCTATTAGCGGTATCTTTATCTTGGACACATTGCTTGATATCGACTTGATCTCCGGCTAAACCGTAGGCAATTCCCTGAGATTTAATAGTAGGTTGACTACGAACATTAATTTGAGATTCCCGCCCATGGGCCACTAAAGTTCCCACACGAGTAGCTGCTGCTCCTGGAGATGGTTTTTGTCCACCAAAGGAGTCATGATCCCAATAGACAAAAACAGAACCATTAGACATTCTGAAAATTAAACCTGCATCACCTAAGCCATCTTCACGAGTAACCGGTTTACCATTTTGATCCGTATAACTTCCGGGAATCTCACCTGCGGGACTAAATTCATAGCGTACACCATCGGCTCTTTCAATGCCAATATAACCTTGACGCTGAGAAAAAGTACAAGGTGTGGACTTAGAAGCGTAATCTTCCCCCGGTGCATAAATATCGCAATGGGCAGGTACGGTGTCAGCTTTAACCGGTAAGACCGTCGCTACTGTTGCCAAAGAGGTGATGATTCCTAAAAATGCAAATCTTAAATTCATGCTGAAAATTTCAAAAATATAAGTACAATCAAGGAGGCTCAGATTTCAAGATGTTCCCTGCATCGTATTGTAGAAAATTAACTGATTTTTGTCCATTATTTTTTCAAATGAATAGATTGTTATCAAGGCATTCGTCAGGTAATCGGTACTGTGGTAAAACCCGCTCGAAATAGACATTTTATCTATGATAATTGGTTTTTATTACGTTTCGCAACAGGTCTCTTAAACCTAGTGAAAAAATGAAGTTTTTTGTGGTATTTTATTTAAAAATATGTTGGTGAGAGTCGTTTTTGGGGACTAAAGTCTAACTACCAAGTTAGTTGGAAAATGTTATGCTTCGAGGAAAAATTGCCATTTTCGATACAAAATAAAGGGGCGATCGCCGCCATAATTTAGGTTAAGATAATAAAATAAATGTAAATTTAAGTTAACAAACCTTGACAAATTTTCCCGCTTATCTTTTAGTTTCCCACGGAAGTCGTGATCCTCGTCCGAACATGGCGATGTTAAATTTGGCGAACATTATTAGTCAAAAACTTAGCCCTGAATCTGTATCAGAACATCAAAAACAAAACTCGGATCTGACAACTTTATTAACTAAAACTAAACCAATTTTAATCGAAACTGCTTGTTTAGAATTAACGCCAATTTCTTTACACCAAAAGATTCTCAAATTGGCCGACTTAGCTGTAAATTCTGGTATTAAAAAGATTAATATTGTTCCCTTATTTCTCTCACCAGGTGTTCATGTTCAAGAAGATATCCCCTTAGAAATTGCCTTAGCAAAACAACAATTACAGGGAAAAATAGAGCTTTGTTTACTACCTTATTTAGGGGAAAATTTACAGATTCAACACCTTTTAGAACAAGAATTTAACAGATTAAATGCTGAAGCTAAAATTATTTTTGCCCATGGAAGTCGTCGTCAAGGAGGCAATCAACCCATGGAAACAATAGCACATAATTTATCAGCTTTGACCGCTTATTGGTCGGTTTCGCCGAATTTAGAAACTCAAATTAGTCAATTAGTGAATCTGGGAATTAGCAAAATTGCCATTGTGCCTTATTTTCTCTTCGGTGGCAAAATTATAGAAACCACTGCTCAACAAATATTAATCTTACAAAGAAAATACCCCCAAGTGGAACTTCTGTTTGGAGAAACCCTCGACAAAAATCCAAATTTAATTCAATTAATTATGGAATTATTATTAGGATAAAATTATGACCAAAAAAGTTTTAAATTTACTCCCTTTGTCAAAGAAAAAAGCTAAATTTTCTTCTGACTTTCGGTATTATTAATTATTTAATTCCCAAAAAAATTGGGTTTGAAACCTCCTTTCAAGGAGAAAAACCACCAAATTTTTCCCTTCACTGAGGGGGCAAACTTTTTACTTTTTACTTTTTACTTCGTGAAATGACTACTATGATTAATCCTATCGGTAAAGTATATCTTTTAGGTGCAGGTCCAGGAGACCCCGGTTTAATGACCATCAAAGGAAAAGCATTATTAGAAAATGCCGACGTTGTTATTTATGATGCTTTAATTTCCCCCGAAATCTTGACCATGATTAATTCCAAGGCCGAAAAAATAAATGCTGGTAAACGGATGGGGAGACATTCTAAATTACAAGCAGAAACTACCCAATTATTAATCGAAAAAGCCCAAGATAATGCTATTGTAGTGCGATTAAAAGCCGGAGACCCCTTTATTTTTGGTCGTGGTGGTGAAGAAATGTTTGATCTCATTCAAGCCAATGTACCAGTGGAAGTTATCCCCGGTATTACCTCCGGTATTGCTGCTCCCGCCTACGCAGGTATCCCTTTAACACACCGCGATTATAGCTCCTCGGTTACTTTTGTCACCGGCCATGAATCCAAAGGAAAATATCGCCCTAAAATCAACTGGAAGGCGATCGCCCAAGGTTCAGAAACCATTGTCATTTATATGGGTGTCCACAATTTAGAAAATATTACCACTGAATTAATCAAGGCCGGTTTAAGCCTAAATACTCCCGTGGCCTTAGTACGTTGGGGTACAACACCCAGACAGGAAGAATTAGTGGGAACATTAGCAACCATTGTTCAACAAAGAGAGTCCGCCCAATTTGAAGCTCCTGCCATCGCAGTCATCGGACGCGTGGTTAATTTATACAACACCCTTAGAGTTGAAGTTTAACGGCATAGAAACCCGTGTTTTTTTAATTGTATTTTGCTCCAAGAAGTTCAGCAACGGAAAATAAACCTAACTTAGTCTGCTATTATTAGCAAATCTTTATATAGCACTTGCCAAATTTATGAGGACTCTTTTCCCCCTCTCCCTTTGGGATGAGGGGGGTAGGGGGGTGAGGGGTTGTATCTCATTTAATCTGAAAATGCTATAATTACATTTATTAACTTATGTCTTCTTTATTCATTAACCAGTATTACAAGCAGCTAGATAACATTATTCGACGGGGTGGTAGCGACAAAGAACAGTCAATTAAGTTCGCCTTTTTAACACTTTTAAATAACTATTGTTCCAGTCGTAATTTTACCGTGGTTGCTGAGTTAACTTTAAAGAAAAATCAGAAAAGACCTGACGGAATTATTAAGGATGATGTGGGTTTAGATTGGGGTTATTGGGAAGCAAAAGGTCCTGAAATTAATTTAGATCAGGCCATGGAAAATAAGTTTCGTGATGGTTATCCTAATGACAATATTTTATTTGAAAATTCGAGCATTGCTATTTTGATCCAAGGTGGTCAAAAATTTGCTCGAGTAAATGTTAAAAACCCTGACCAATTACATAAAATTATTACTCAGTTTTTTGAGTACGAACGTCCAGAAGTTAAGGATTTTAGACAAGCAATTTCATCCTTTAAACAAGATTTACCCACGATTTTAGAGACTCTGAGAAATCTGCTTAATGAACAAATTGTAGAGACGTTGCATAGTACAAATGTAGAGACGTTGCATGCAACGTCTCTACATTTCGAAACCGCATTTAAACAGGAATTTAACGCCTTTTTAAAACTATGTCAAGAGTCGATTAATCCCGATCTTAATAGTGATGATATTCGGGAGATGATTATTCAGCATATTCTCACCGAAGATATATTTATCAATATATTTCAAGAAGGTGATTTTCACAAGGAAAATAATATTGCCAAATCGCTGCAAAAAGTAATTGAAACTTTCTTTACTGGT
>JAABRE010000138.1 GCA_011391125.1 Synechococcales cyanobacterium S06 | reverse complement strand
ATTTTTGCCTGAATATAGCCCTGACTATAACTTAATTGAATTGGTATGGCATTCAGCGAAAGAGCATATTGCTAATCGTCTTTTTACATCTATTGAAGACTTAGAATTTTTGTTACATAGACTTTTAAATGAAGGGGAACTAATTATTAACTGGGAGCGTAAACTTAAAAACAAAGGCAATTCTATTAATGTCGTTTAAATGCGTAACAGCTTACTAATTAACTCCTAGCTTTAAATAAAAAAAACCGCAAAATTATGGCGATCGCTTTAATCAGAAATCCTGACAAAATACGGTAATGTGGGTAATTTTTAGACAAACTTTTTGAATTAACCCTAATTTTCTGACCAATTACCCACTCTAAACTTGATTTTTTTCTAGGGATAAAAAAAAAGCTGAAAATTACCTAAATCTTGCTAAAATAATGGTTTAAATCAGGCGATTTGGTTCTAACGGGGAGCAGCCGTTAGAGGAAACAGGGAAAAAGCAGTGTAAGTCTGCTGCTGTCCCGCAACTGTAATTGAGTAAATAAACATCATGAGTCAGAATACCTGCCGATCGCCCCAATTGAATTAATAGTCTTAGTCTGCGAGGTACAGTGTGAAGACAAAAAATCGAAAATGGGTCAGTCTGGGATTGATGACTGGTCTAAGTTGTTATATCGTGTTTGCTTCGGCAACTCCAGCGGCGGCGATGCACATTGCGGAAGGTTTTTTACCTGTTCAATGGGCCGTCTTTTGGTGGGCCGTTTCCCTACCGTTTTTTTGGTTCGGGTTGCGATCTCTTAGTCGTATTACCAATCAGCACCCCGAATTAAAATTGCTGTTGGCTTTGGCGGGAGCTTTCACTTTTGTGTTATCGGCCTTGAAAATTCCTTCAGTGACAGGAAGTTGCTCTCATCCTACGGGCACGGGATTGGGAGCGATTTTGTTTGGTCCTTCGGTGATCACGGTTTTAGGTGGGTTGGTGCTGCTATTTCAGGCGATTTTGTTGGCCCATGGTGGTTTGACTACCCTCGGAGCGAATCTCTTTTCCATGGCCATCGTTGGTCCTTTGGTGGCCTATTTTGTTTATCGGGGGTTACTTCAAATTGGACAACCACGGCTAGCGATTTTTTGCGCTTCCGCAAGTGCGAATTTGTTGACTTATCTCGTCACATCAGTTCAGTTGGCCTTGGCTTTTCCCGCCGAAAATGGGGGATTTATGGCTTCGTTTGTCAAATTTGCTGGAATTTTTGCCCTGACACAAATTCCCCTGGCCATCAGTGAAGGTTTGCTCACGGTTTTGGTCTGGAATTGGTTGCAATCCTTTGGCCAGCAAGAACTTAAAACCCTCAAATTATTAAAACAGGAGTCCTAAATTATGGTTCAACCAACCCCCGAAAACCCTTCCCCCAAGCAACATAATTGGCTTTTGGCCATGGCCGTGATTATGTTGACCGTTTTTCCTTTAATTTTTGTGCGCGGTGAATATAGCGGATCAGATGGTCAAGCGAACAATGCGATTAAGGAAATAAATTCGACTTATCAACCTTGGTTTAAGCCTTTTTTTACACCTGCGAGTAAGGAAATTGAAAGCTTACTGTTTGCGAGTCAAGCTGCTTTAGGAGCGGGTGTAATGGGATATGTGATGGGTCTGTACCAAGGACGCGCACAGCAACAAGCCAAGCAGAAATCACCTAAATGAGTTCTCTCATTGATAGTCTCGCTTATACAAACCGCTTACGATGGTTACCTCCGAGTCACAAACTATTATTGGCCATGGTTTTGTTACTGCTTTCCCTAGTTTCTCCTCCGCTGGTGCAAATATTGATCAGTTTGTGGTTGATTGTCTGGATTGTGGTTTACGCTGGTATTCCCGCCAAAATTTACCTCGGATTGCTGTTATTGCCCATCGGTTTTTGGTTCACCAGTGTGCCGGCCTTTGTAATCAATTTTGCTAATTTGAAGGCGATCGCCTCGGTGCAATCCGATGTCTGGCAAAATTGGGGACTCAATCTAGGCCGCCATTATTTATACATTAGTCAAAGTGGACTGCATCAAATTGCTTGGTTACTAAGCCGCATTTTAGCGACAACCAGCAGTATGTATTTCCTGCTCCTGACGACTCCCTTTACCGAAGTGGTGCAAATTCTCAGGCAATTGGGCTTTCCGTCCCTGTTAAGCGAGCTTTTGTTGCTGATGTATCGCTTTATTTTTACCTTGTTGGCGATCGCCTCCGAACTTTGGTTGGCGCAAAATTCTCGCTGTGGTTATCGCACTTGGCGACGAGGACTATACAGTCTAGGAATTTTAATTGGCCAATTGCTTCAGCGCTCCCTTGAAAGTTATCGTCAAGTTTCCCTCAGTTTAGCTTCCCGGGGCTTTAATGGTGAACTAAAATTCTGGCGTTCCTCTCCTTATCAACCCTCTCGACGGTACATTTTTGAATCAATCTTCGGCTGTGTAATTTTAATCATTTTATGTTTGAATACTTACTAGAATTTGCCGATGTAGTCTATTGCTACCCCGCTAGTCGTCAAGCTGCACTTCACCGGTTAACCCTCAATGTACCGACGGGGAAAAAATGCGGACTGATCGGTCAAAATGGTTGCGGTAAAACGACTTTATTTTTGCTCGCCAACGGTCTTTATCAACCCCAAGACGGCAAAATTCGCTGGCAAGGTCAACCAATGCGGTACGATCGCCCTTATTTGAGTCAACTGCGTCAACAAATTGGCCTAGTATTTCAAAATCCCGAACATCAGTTGGTAGCTTCAACCGTCGAAGAAGACATCTCCTATGGATTATATAACTTAGGCCTGTCAGAAAGGGAAATTGGTCAAAGGGTGCAACAGGCGATCGCCGATTTTGATCTTGAGGAATTGGCCCATTACCCGATTCATCACCTGAGTTTAGGACAGAAAAAGCGGGTTTCCATCGCTGATGTGATGGTTCTTCAGCCGCAACTTTTATTGCTAGATGAACCGACAGCCTATCTTGATCCCCGTCACACCAGAGAACTTCGGGGACAACTGCAACAAATTCAGGCCACGGGAACAACGATTTTGTTAGCTAGTCACGATCTTGATTTTATTTATCAATGGGCTGATTGGGTTTTTGTCATGGATTGCGGACATTTAATCCTTGAAGGAACTCCCCAAGATGTGTTTAGCCAAGGAGAAATCCTTGAACAATTGCACCTGGGAAGACCATTGGCGATGGATTTAATGGAACAGTTCAAGGCGATCGTTGACCAAAATAACGGGATAAATAATCTCAATTGGGAAGACTTACAAGAGCAGGTTTTTCAATCTCGTCGATTGTTTTAATTGTTGGCGGCGTAATCTGGGGTTTTTGTCTCACGCAAAGTCGCCAAGGCGCTAAGGGGGTTATCTGTTGGCCGCATAATCTGGGATTTTTGAGTTCGCTAAGGGGATTATCTGTTGGCCGCATAATCTGGGGGTTTTGTCTCACGCAAAGTCGCCAAGGCGCTAAGGGGGTTATCGGTTGGCAGCATAATCTGGGATTTTTGAGTTCGCTAAGGGGGTTATCGGTTGGCCGCATAATCTGGGATTTTTGAGTTCGCTAAGGGGATTATCTGTTGGCAGCATAATCTGGGGTTTTTGTCTCACGCAAAATTTCAAATAATTGTTAAAATTAGATTGAAACCGATTAAATACTATGATAATGAGAGAACAAAAATGACAGGATTAATGCAAGAAACATTTGCTCAAATTTCACAGCTTTCTGAAGAAAAACAAAATACTCTGGCTTTATATTTACAGAAGCATATAGATGAAATTTTGCAAAAAGCTGAACAAGAAATAGTCGAAAAAACTTATACTATTGATAATGTTAATGGGGAAACTTTGCAAGCTATCCAAAACATTGAAAAAAACAAAAATCTAACGATTTGTGAAAATAAAAATGATCTCTATGAAAAGTTAGGTATTTAATGCTTACACCAGTTTTTGAAAATACTTTTAAAAAAGATATTAAGCGTTTACAAAAACGTAATAATGATATGATCAAGCTTAAAGCTGTGATTGACAAATTACTGGAAGGTCAACAACTAGAACCAAAATACAAAGACCATTCTTTGACAGGAAATTGGATCGGATATAGAGATTGTCACCTTGAATCAGATTGGTTATTAATTTATAAAATAACAGAAACCCATCTTTTCCTTGTCCGTTCAGGTTCACATTCAGATTTATTTTAATCATTCATTTAAGAAGATGTTAGAAATTATTGTATCAGAAGACCATCAAATAATTATTCCGAAAGAAATTACAGATTCTTTACACTTAAAAACAGGACAAAAATTGTCTCTTATTGTTAAAGATGATTTAATTTCTCTTATACCAAAAAAAACTTCCTTAACCTCATTGCGTGGTATTTTAAAAGGTGCAAATACCGATAATTTTCGTGATCGTGGTGAGAGAATATGAAGGTTCTTGTTGATACTTGTGGCTGGATTGAATGGTTGACCGATGGAGAGTTGGCGGATAAATTTGCTCCCTATTTCGTTGATCTTGATAGTCTCATTGTTTCGACATCCATACAATATGAATTGCATAAATGGATTTGTCGTGAACGAAATGAGGTATTAGCGAGGGAAATTATTGCATTAACTCAACAAGCTACGGTTATTCCCCTAACCGAATCTTTAGCTATACTCGCTTCTGAAGTATCTCAAAAATTTAAGTTAAGTTTTGCCGATGCTATTATTTATGCTACTGCGAGCCAAGAAAAAGTGCAACTTATTACAGCAGATGATCACTTTGAAATTTTACCCAATGTTCAATATTTTTCTAAAAAATTAGATAAATAGGACTTACGCATTGACAACAAAAGATAAATATGCATTCACTCTTTTGAGGTAACGAAAAACTTAGTTATTGAGAAATAGTAAATTCTGGAGGTAAAT
>JAABRE010000137.1 GCA_011391125.1 Synechococcales cyanobacterium S06 | reverse complement strand
ATTTACCTCCAGAATTTACTATTTCTCAATAACTAAGTTTTTCGTTACCTCAAAAGAGTGAATGCATATTTATCTTTTGTTGTCAATGCGTAAGTCCTATTCCCATTCATTTTTTATTTTTTCTTGTACCATTTTCAAAAAAAGACCCTGTCAGCTAGATAATGATGTTAAAAACATTCTTAACTTAAATTTTTTTCCTCACCCTATCGTAAAATTCCTCCATCACCTCCAGAAAAGAATTATCCTTTGGCCAAAACGAAGGAAAATCCCCTCCTTTTTTGACCAACATAGCAGGGATACTTGCACTCAAACTTTCTTCCTGTCGTTGGGGTAATCGCTTCTGTGGAAGCCAAAATTCCTTGGTAGAACAGGGATTGATCAAAGGAACTTTTTCTGGTCGAGTGTAATAAGAATTCACAGATTCTCTGGGTAAATCTTCATTATCTAACGCCGAACAAAGAGCCTTTCCTAACGACGATTTAGCTAATTCTTCTTGTAGTTTCTCGCGAGAAATACCCCGTAATTCAAATAGTAAAAAAGGATCTTCGTCTAAAGAAGCAGCGACAAGATAGTAAACACCCGCAATATGTTTGCAAGGATTTTCCCAATCAGGACAAGAACAACTGGTTTGGAAGTCTTGACGAGAATAGGGTAGCAAGTGCAATTTTAACCGAGCAAAAACCTCCTCAATATTATCGGGAACTTCTCCTAAAAGTAGTTTAGAAACTAAACTTGCTTTTGACCCTAAATGGGCGATCGCCTTTGACCAATCAGCGGCAGAAATTGGCTTAATTTCAATCTTCGTCTTGTAGAGTGGTTCTTTATAAACTCCAAAATAGGGATTAATTGAGCCTCTGACTTTAGCCGTAATTTTACCCTGATTAATCTGATACTCTTTAATTTTACCATTACGAGCGTAGGAGCGTCCCCTTCCGAGTCTTCCTGAATCGGTAATATTTTCGATCGCCTCAAGAAAACGCTTTCCCCACCAAGTTTTACTAAACTGTGCCATATTTTAGCCCTCTATTATGGATATTAATTTGTTAAAAATTAAGATTATTTGCTGTTAAATTACCGCTTGTCGATTCAAAGCAATTAACTCCTGAAAACTCTGATTATCTAATTCCGTCAACCAAGATTCATCTGCACCGACAATAGCATCGGTCACCTTTTTCTTATCCTCAATCATCTGGTCAATACGTTCCTCTAACGTCCCCAAAGTAACGAACTTATGCACAAAGACATTTTTCTGCTGTCCAATTCTGAAAGCTCGATCCGTCGCTTGATTTTCTACCGCAGGATTCCACCAGCGATCAAAATGGAAGACGTGATTAGCTTTGGTTAAAGTAATACCTACTCCTCCTGCTTTTAAAGAAAGTATAAAGGCTGAAGGTTCAGTTTCAGGTTCTTGAAATTGAGCAATCATCTGCTCCCTTTTTTGACGAGATGTTCCTCCATGGAGATAATAGGTATTGTAACGTAGGGTAGATTTGAGATAATGGTGTAAAGCTTCGCCAATTTCAGTGAATTGGGTAAAAATTAACAGACTTTCGCCTTCAGCAATCACTTCTTCCAGCATCTCTCCTAAACGCTCTAATTTATGGGAACGTTCAGCCGTAAATTCACTATTATCCTGTAAGAATTGACGAGGATGGTTACAAATTTGCTTCAGTTTCATCAGAGTTGATAACATCAAGCCCTTGCGCTGTATTCCTGACGCAGATTCTAATTGCTTGACCACATCTTGAACCACAACCTCATATAAAGAAGCTTGCTCAGGAGTTAGATTACAATACTGCTTATGTTCAACTTTATCTGGTAAATCTTTAATGATGTCCTTGTCAGTTTTAACTCGTCGCAGAATAAAAGGTTGAATCAGTTTTTTTAAGATAATTGATTGTCGCTGATTATTTTCTTTCGCGATGGGAATTTCAAAGGACTTACGAAATTGGCTTTCTTTACCTAAATAACCAGGATTAAGAAAGTTAAAAATTGACCATAAATCTAAGAGTCGATTTTCCACTGGTGTTCCCGTCAAAGCAAGGCGATGTCTAGATTCTAGTTTTAAAATCGCTTTAGTTTGTGCAGCTTTGGGATTTTTGATATTTTGGGCTTCATCGAGGACAAGACGATGCCAATTAACACTTTGAAACAATTTAGCATCTTTTCTCGCCAAAGTATAAGAAGTAATGATCATATCATGCTCACCAATGGCTGTTTGAAACTCAACCATATCTCCCAGTCGCTTACTACCATGATGCACCATCATCTTGAGATGAGGGGCAAATTTCTCAATTTCTTTATACCAGTTACCAACCACGGAAGTAGGTGCAATTAATAAAGTCGGTAATACTTGTTTGTTCGCTTCTCTTTCTCTGAGCAAAACAGCGATTACTTGTACGGTTTTTCCTAACCCCATATCATCAGCAAGACAACCATTTAACCCCAGTTGTTCAAGATATTGCATCCATGATACACCCCGCTTTTGATACTCCCTCAGTGTCCCTTGTAACTGTACTGGAGCTTCAATGGGTTCAAAGCAACTGGGGTCATCTAATTTACCCATCATGGTAGCTAAACTAGCATCTGGTTCAACTTCCATTTCTTCACCAACTTCTGAAGTTTTTTGGATTAATTCCAGCAAAGTCATTTCTGGTTTTTCTTGATGGTGGGTTTCCCAGAAGTTCAACATTTGCTGCATCTTGGTCTCGTCAAGTTCCATCCATTGACCGCGAAATTTAACTAGGGGAGTTTTAGCTGTGATTAACTGCTGCCATTCTTTTTCGCTAATGGGGCGATCGCCGATCGCCAATTCATATTGATACTGAATCAGGGTTTCTAGCTGAACATAACCTCCTCCAACTGAAGTAGGAGCATTCTTTTTCGGGGTCGCTTTGAGACGAATTTTTGCTCGTTGACGACCTTGGGGAGTCCACCAAGAAGGGATAATAACTTTGTATCCACTATCTTCTAATACCCAAGCTGTTTCTTTGAGAAACTCGAAAGCTTCTTGGAGGGAAAGGGAGACACTAACAGGTTTATCAGTTTCTAATCCTTGCCATAAAAGGGGATAAATTCTAGCTGCATAACCTAAGTTTAAGAGTAAATCCTTTTCAAACTCTTGACCAAACTGTTTTTGGATTGTCTGTTTAGTTTTTTGATTGAGATGCCAATAATCATCGAGTTCAAGTTTGAAGGAAGGGTCACTTTTGAGGGAAACCAGAAATTTTAAAGACCAATCATTGGGATATTTTTCTTCAGCTTCTCTTAGTTGGAAACAGAGGTGAAAAGCTGAGTTATTTTGTGCAGCAACTAATTTCTGCTTCCATCGTTGCCATTGTTGATATTGCTCTAAAGCTTGTTGATTTGTCCAAGGTTGCGCTGAAGTTTCAGGATGAATACAGTCATAAAGCAAAGAACAATCTCTGAATTTTTTCTCAAAGGTACTGGGAAAGGGAGTTGTCGTGACAAGATCGTTGATCAGAGACTCGGAGAAATGTCGCAGCAGAGTTTCTTGGTCGTAAAATTCTAGAGGTTGATCCGGTATATCTAAACCTGCTGTGCAAACAAGGGGGATATATTCAAGATATTCCTTGAGGATTGATTCATATTGTGCCGAGATAATTTCCCAAGTTGTGTAAATCTCAAAGGATGGAGTTGTTTTTTGGCTTTTTCCTTTTCCTTGGGGTAATTCCCGATATTTTAAAGCGGGAATATATTGGTCTTTGAGTATGATTTGTTTTAAGGATTGAATATAGTGATACCAAAAAAGTAAATCAGCACCCAATTGAATTTCTGAGGTGTTGTATAAACAAAGAAAATGAAGGTCGTTGAGGATTTTGATTATGGAGCTAATTTGGTAGCAATCAATTGACCATATTTGCCAATGGTCGGCGCTCTCTGGTTCGGTTTCCAGATAGCGTGTCAATTCAGGTGAGAGTAATGGTTCGCTCTCTGTACTAGGAAGAATAAAATATTTAGTTACTATGTTTTGGTTAATACTGCCATACTTCGGTGGTGTGATACCTAAATCTTGGGTTAAAAAATTAGGTAATTCATCTTTACTTAATTGTCTAGGATGGTGATAGTCAGGTTGGTTTTTTTTCTTTTTAGGAACAGCATCTGTTTCTATCCAGAGATAAAACCCTCCCTTTTGGATAAATTCATTTCCTGTTTGAGGAATCCATGTACCGTGAAGAATTTTCATAATTGATTGAGAGTACAATATGAGAAGCTAGGGAAATCAAATAAAGATAACTGACCAATAGAAATATTACCTCGTTTGCCGGCGTTGCATCTTGGCAAGATGAATGTTTAAATAGAAAAAAAAATTAACCAATAATAAAAAATAAAGAAATGAATTTATCTTGTCCAAGATGCGGGTCTTGTAATATTAGAAAAAACGGTCATAGAGGTAAAAAACAAAATTATCAATGTAAAGATTGTCAAAGACAATTTGTAGAATTTTATTCAGAGGTTGGCTATAGCAAAGAATTTAAAGAAGAATGTTTAAAAATGTATTTAAATGGCCTTGGTTTTCGAGCCATTGAAAAAATCAAAAAAGTTAATCATAATACCGTAATACGTTGGGTAAAAGAAGCGGCGAACCAATTTTATGAAGCAAATAATCAAGACCCACCTCCCGAAGTAGTACAATTAGATGAAATACAAACATTTATAGGTAAAAAAACAAATAAAATCTGGATTTGGACAAGTGTGAACAAGTTTGAGCCTAATATTTTAGCTTATACAATTGGGGATAGAAGTGCAAAAACTTTTGAAAAATTATGGACAGAAATAAAAGAGTGGAATTGTTATTTTTGGGTGACAGATAATTAGGTAAGCTGTTACGCATTTAAACGACATTAATAGAATTGCCTTTGTTTTTAAGTTTACGCTCCCAGTTAATAATTAGTTCCCCTTCATTTAAAAGTCTATGTAACAAAAATTCTAAGTCTTCAATAGATGTAAAAAGACGATTAGCAATATGCTCTTTCGCTGAATGCCATACCAATTCAATTAAGTTATAGTCAGGGCTATATTCAGGCAAAAAT
>JAABRE010000136.1 GCA_011391125.1 Synechococcales cyanobacterium S06 | reverse complement strand
AACTTCTTGAGATATTTTAGCCGGTAAAGCTTGATAATCAGTGGTATTTTTTAACTGATGATAAACAGCAACTGCATCGGTTTTTTGATTAGCAAAAAAATTTTGACGGTAAATATAATTAGCCGCATTATAAAGGTTTTTCGCCAAAAAAGATAACCGATCACACTCTTGATAAAAAGCATGATTTGATTTAATTAAATGGCGTTCTACTAGCAACATTAGTATATATACAGAAATTAGAGGACAAACTTAGTTTATCTTAAACGTAGTTCCGTTGTCAAGTAATGAGGATAAAAAAGTATTTTTTTCAATAAATGTCTATATTTTTGAGAAAACTTTACAATACTTAGTAACCTTACTAATTTTACTTCATTGGGAATAAATCTTATCATTAATTAAAAATTTAAAAAACCCACCTTAGGGCGGGTTTTTTTTGTCAAATATTCAGAATAAGGTGTGTTCGGAGGGAAAATTTCTTGATTCAATAACTAAATTCAAGATTCTGACGTATCCTACTTATTTTAACCACCGGCCACCGCTGGCACAATACTGACCTCATCGCCATCATTTAGGGATGTTTCCACACCGTCTAAAAAGCGAATATCCTCACTATTAACATATAAATTGAGGAAACGGCGAGGATTGCCTTGCTCATCACAGAGACGAGCTTTAATACCGGGGCAATTACTTTCTAAGGATTCAAGTAACTCCTTGATATTAGCGCCACCACATTCGATGGTCGCTTGATTTTGAGTGAATTTTTGCAGAGCAGTAGGAACTAATACTTTAACAGCCATAATTTATCAATGATCAGGGGATAAATGAGCGCAATTGCGCCCAAAAAATAATTACACTAAAACTTGTTTCCATTCAAGGCGATTTAACACCTGAGAACGCTCTAAAGCGCGATGGAAGCTATCTAAATTAGCATCAATGGTATAGGGTTCACCAATGTAACCTTGCACTGCTTCCTGTGTTTTCAGACCATTTCCCGTGATATAAACCACTGTAGTTTCTTCGGGGTCAATTTTACCCGCTTCCACCAATTTTTTCAACACCGCAATGGTTGTACCACCGGCTGTTTCTGTGAAAATACCTTCGGTTTCCGCTAATAACTTCATACCTTCGATAATTTCCGCATCGTTAACCAATTCGATATTACCTTGGGTTTTTTTCGCAATTTCTAACGCATACACACCATCCGCAGGATTTCCGATCGCAATTGACTTGGCGATCGTATTCGGTTTAACTGGGGTAATAAAATCCCGTCCTTCCAAGAAAGCTGCCGCAATCGGTGAACAACCTTCTGCTTGAGCTCCACTAAAACGGACGTGTTTATCATCCACCAAACCCACTTTAATCAATTCTTGGAAACCCTTATGAATCTTGGTGTAGAGAGAACCTGACGCACAAGGTGCCACAATATGATCCGGTAATTGCCAGCCTAATTGTTCCGCAACTTCATAAGCTAAAGTTTTTGAACCTTCAGAATAATAAGGGCGCAGGTTAATATTCACAAAACCCCAACCTTGGGTATTAGCAACTTCACAGCAAAGACGATTTACCTGATCATAATTGCCTCTTACCGCCATTAAAGTAGGATCATAAATTAACGTACCCAACACCTTACCGGCTTCCAAATCAGACGGAATAAATACGCAACAATCTAAACCAGCATAGGCGGCGATCGCTGCTGTGGAGTTAGCCAAGTTTCCGGTACTTGCGCAGGAGACTGTTGTAAAGCCCAATTCCCTAGCACGACTCAGAGCAACGGAAACCACCCGATCCTTAAAACTTAAGGTAGGCATATTGACGGCATCATTCTTAATATAAAGATTTTTTAGACCCAAGCGACGTGCCAACCGGTTAGATTTTAAGAGGGGAGTCATACCGGTTCCCACATCAATATAATTATCTGTAGCGACAGGTAAAAATTCACGATAGCGCCAAATGGAATTTGGACCTGCTGCGATGGTTTCGCGGCTTACTTTGCGTTTAATTGCTTCATAATCGTAGCTTACTTCCAAAGGACCAAAACAAAACTCACACACATGAGTCGCTTTGGGTTCGTATTCCGCGCCACATTCTTTACATACTAAACTCGTGAAATTTGCCGTCGTGAATGATGTTTTGATAGTTGCTTGGGTCATTTTTGGCTTTCTCCCATATTCCGTCAATGATTAATAAAAATATTAACACTCGTAACAAACACCCGTCAAGCATACCCGATAAATATTGTCGGGATTACTTTTGTTACTGATTTATCGGGGAAGGCGCTAAGGGGGTTAATCGTTTGTTCAAGAGCCTACGGTTTATTTGATCAAGGGGTCATTAGTCGGTTGAGGGAGTGTCAATTGGCGATTCTCTACCCTAAAATGGGCAATGGGCCATGGAATCTTTTTTACTTCAATGGTTGACAACTTTTTAAGGCTTGTGTTATGCTTATAAATGATCTGGACCCATGCGATCGCAACGCCCAAACCTTGTCAGAACCGGAAGGTGGCAGCAATACGGGATGCTTGAGATAGGCGTGGTATCCGGGTCTTTAGAAAAGTAATCAGTAATAATTAATAGACAAGCATTAAACTCTACACGATAAGCTGGTCATTTTGAGAAATTTTTAGCTATGCTAGATAAGGTAATTAACGACTTTTAAACAAGTAAATTTCCCTATGAATCCTTTTGAAAATATTGCTAAAAAAGCTTTTTATCTCGGTGTTGGTTTGGCGAATTATGCAGCCGAACAAGCCAACGAAAAGTTACAAGAACTTAAAGTTCAAGGGCAAAAACTAGCTGACGAAATGGTCGCGCGGGGTGAAATGACCACTGAAGAAGCACGCAAATTTGTTGACGATCTGGTTAAACAGGCTCAACAACCGACCGTAGAAGCGACGAAAAACGAAGAAAATAAACAACCGCGGCCGATTGAAATTATTGATGAAGATGATGAACCAAGTTCTCAAAATCAGGAAAATGAGAATATTGATAAATTGCGTAATCAGGTAGAATCTTTACAGGAGGAATTACGTCGTTTACAACGAGAATAACAGATAGTTGATAGTCGATAATTGATAGTTTTTATGACAATTATTAATTGTCAATTGTCAATTTAAAAGTAGTTTATTTTGTGGAAAATAATGGAAGATTGGTCTAGAGTTGTTTTGAGATTTATTGATGATATTTCAGTGGAAGTAGAACAGTTATTTACTGAGGTGGGAAATGCTACGGAAACTTTCACCGATGAAGTTATAAACGCTTTTGAGGATTTTTCTAATCATGTAATTGAGGATATCGAAAATTTAACTTATCATCTTGAAGATAGTATTTTTATTAATTTTGAGGAATATTATCAAGAGTTATTTGAAGCTCCGGATTTAGAAATTTATATTAATAATTCTAGGGCGGAAATTCCCGAAAATTATTATTATGAGCAGTTAGAGATAAATCCAAAAATTCAGCCAAATTTAGTTACTCATCCTGCTTGTATTAATTGTGTTAATTATCATGGTCGAATTTATGGAGATAATTTGTTAGTATGTGGTATGCACCCTTATGGTTGGGAGGATCAAAATTGTCCTGATTGGGAAGCTAATAATTAACAATTGATAATTAACAATTTTAGCTGATAGCTGACTTATCAATTATGACTCAAGTTTAGTATTAATTATGAAAAATGCAAGTGGTCGATTAGTTTGGAATCATTCTACTCATCTAGAGGGCTTAATTCCTATTTTAGAGAAATTAATTCTTTTTGCTGGTATTTCTACTGTTACTCCCGGTGTAATTAGTCGTTCTAGGGCACATATTCCCCACTTAAAATTAAAGGTATCTGTCCCAATTCGGGGGGGTTATAAAATGATCGCGAGACAGGGAAAAACGGTACAAGAAGTATTTGTAATTACTGATGTCAATCAAGAAGATTTAGAAACCATGATCGCTCAATGTTTAAAATAGAAAATACCAAATATTTTCTATTTTTTGGTGTAAAAACTATGGGGTAAAATTAATATGGAAATCTCGAATACTGACGTAAGAAAACATCAAAGATTTGCCCATGATATCGGAACCTTGGCGGAAGTAGATTTACAAGCCACTGAGCATTTTATTCGTTCTGTTTGGGGATTAGTAATTAACGATTCTTTTGGTGGTTGTGCTATTATTATTGCCACCAATGAACTTATAGCCACCAGTCAGAATTGTGCGGTAAAATTCCCGACTCTCAAACCATTTCCGGGGAAAATTGTTTGGGTAAAAGCTTTAGATGCTAATGTTTTAAAGGTAGGAATTGAATACCTTGATTAAACTATTTAACAAGAGGAGAAAGTTACATGGTAGTAGCAATTGAAGCTAAAAAAAGGTTAACTTTAGAGGAGTTTTTAGCTCTTCCTGAAACTAAACCTTATGGTGAATATTTTGATGGAGACATAGAAGAAAAACCCATGCCCCAAGGAGAACACAGTCTCATTCAAACACGTTTAGTAATAGCAATTAACGAAGTTGCTTTACCTAAAAAATTAGTTTATGCTTTAACGGAGTTAAGATGTACTTTTAACGGGAGGTCAATTGTACCTGATTTAGCGGTGTTTTCTTATGAGAGAATACCCCGAACAGAAACGGGTAAAATTGTTAATAAATTTGAAACTTATCCTGATTGGATTATCGAAATTTTATCCCCTGAACAATCTGCTAATAAGGTGATTAAAAAGATTGTTTTTTGTATAAATTCGGGCGCAAAATTGGGTTGGTTGATTGATCCTGAAGATGAATCGGTAATGATTTTTGAACCAGAAAAATTCCCGGAAATTAAATCAGAACATGACATTTTACCGGTGTTACCTATTTTAGAACATTGGCAACTTTCGGGGGCCGAAATGTTTAATTGGTTAAAAGTATAGGTAAATTTAGTTTAATTTTGGCAAAAATACTCTTTTTAAGATACACAGAAAACCAGTCTGATTCCTAATCTAAAAAACAAATTTCAGCTGAACACTTCCCAACTTTTTATCCACAGGAAAATTGGTAGTGTATTTTATGTAGTGAAAACTTATTTTTGGCCCTTATTTCCTATTAAAATAAGTGAATTACATCAAAAAAACAGTTAAAACGAGTAATTAAATTAACATATAATATGTTATTATTTTTGATACATTACAGTTTAAAATAATAACATATTATGGATAATAAAGAAATAAAAT
>JAABRE010000135.1 GCA_011391125.1 Synechococcales cyanobacterium S06 | reverse complement strand
ATTAGTTGAATTAGGTGTTTCTCTCAACTCTTCACAATACAGACATAATTATTTTGCTCACTGTGGATACTGTGTCACATAGTTACGCAAAACGCTGTACTCATCACAGTAACAATTCTTACTGTCAAAAAAATGGTGATGGTTCCCCAACTTCAATTTTTAAATGTGTAGTTGAAGGATTGGTTAAAGATGGTCTGGTATCGCAGTATTTGCCATTTTATAATGAACGACATACCTTCGGGACACATTTAGTAAGATCAGGGAAAGTCGACTTAAAAACCGCAAGTCAGATAATGGGAAATTCTCCCGAAGTTTTGATGAAAAATTACCTCGCACCGAACCATGACATTGATCTACCAGAGCTATTTTAACCAAAACCTCATTTAATGATTTTTTGCGACAGCATAGCTAGGTAGCAGTGTTGCCGACTTTTGAAAGGTCAACTCGAGTTGGACTTCTCTATGTTGGTGGTAACTCAGTGTATAAGCTAACAAATTAAGAAAAAATACCTGCGGAAATTGATGGAAACTCTTCGTGCTTATATGGAGACTATCATAAATGGATTAAATGTTGCGATAAACAGGAGGTGATTCAATTAATTAAAAAGCATTGTAATGAACATGACAAACTCAATTTTTCAATGATAGGAAAAATAAATAATGGCATTAATTAAGATAACAGCAAATACCGATGTATTAACAGGATTAAAGGAGATTATGCCTGTATCCTGTTATTTGAAAAGGCACAATTCAGAGCAATCCGTATTACAGTTTTCAATTCCTGAGAAGGTACTATCAGCATTGTTTTTCGGACGTAATTTATTGTTTTTAAAAGATAAAAAGAGAGGTAAAGCAACTTATGAATAACATACAAATACAGCTTTTTGAGGAATCACAGCTAAAAAACCTGACTAAAACTGGTTGGCAACCAAAAGGCGAGCTAAACCAAGACCAATGGCGTGAGTTTGGTGAAGCACTCGGTAAACTCAAGTCATCCTCCCAATGGTGGATTGGCGACTGGTGGGCATACGGTGAACATCGTTATGGCGACAGAAAAGCCATTGTTGAATCCGATACTTGGGAAGGTGCAAGTTATGAAACTTGTAAAAACAATGCTTCTGTTTGTCGGGTTTTTGAAAGGTCATTTCGAAATGACCTTTTATCCTTTACTCATCATCTAAAAGTTGTTTCCCTTCCCGAAGACTGGAGAACCAAGCTACTCGATTGGGCTTGTGAACCAATTAAAGAAGGCAAGCCTAAACCATACTCAGTCCGTGCTTTAGAACAAAAGGTAAAAGAAGCCCAACAATTCATCAATGCGGGTTGGACACAGTCTCAGATCGAACGCAAGGAAGCATTAGAACGGGGCGAGAATGTGTTGATAACCAAACGTAAAGGGGATGACGGTAAACTGATAGACGGTGCGTTAATCGCATGGGCAGATGCTAAAGGCTTAATTGCTGATATTGACAGAAGCAGTAGTGGTACAGAGCGCGGATTATGGGGTAATCCTTTTGAGTTGGGACCTGACGGCGATCGTGACACCGTGTGTGGGAGACTATAGTGTCCATATATAAGTACCATGAACTACAAAGCACCGATTTTAAATGCTGTCAGTGCGTGATACATTGACAGCACCCTTAAGGGGGTATAGGAATGTACCGAAGGTTTTTCTAAAAAATTAAACTACTAACCCAAAATAAAGAGAATTCCCTTATTTTCCCCAATAACCATGCACAGTAAGGGGTACAGCGATTTTTGACCTAGCCTTAGTAGATAGCAACTACATTGTTTCATCAATACGTGTAAGCTTGACAAGTCACATTAATCAAAGATAGAATCTACAGACTATACATGTATGCAAAGCACGTAGTGACTTCAATCTATATATGCGCATACATACAGATTGAAGTTACCACATAGCAATACTGACAAGTCAAACATACTATAAGCTTGAACAATCAATTTATTAACTTGACACGTCAGAGCGGTAGTGCTTTTCTGAACAAGGTAGTAAAAAGGGCATTTTTGGCTTAAAAACGTTGTTATAGCGTCATTTCAAGTATTTATTGGGTAATTAGATAATTAAGCTGATAATCAAGAAAAAGACATAAAGTCTTACTGAATAAGGGATTCGGGCAAAATCATCTTAATAATCCAAAATTACCACCATGGTGGCAAGTCTAAACCCAAAATAGCTGCAATTGCAGTTATTAGCAGTAATATTCATAAAACAATTCATTATCAAAAGTTATATTGCTTTTAACTGTCAAAACCTAGAATCAAATAACAGTAATACTTTCAAAGATTTTAACGTGGCAAGGTTTTAGAACACCCCTGCTTGTGAATATACCTTAAGGGAAGATCGCCCTAAATTTGGGCATTAAATACCCATTAAAAACGATCTATTAAAATTAAAGACAATATAACCAACTAGAATGTTTAGACTAATAAGAATAGCTTATATAAAGTGTACCAGTTCGATTTTTGGTGATGGCTAAATGTATTAGTTCTGATTTAAAGTGCTAAAATAAAAGTGTACCAGTTTAGTTTAGGAATATGATTAATAATAGAGGTGGTAGAGGGCATAAATTGCCTTATGAGACAAAAGCGGTCAGAATACCTGTCGATTTAATAGGCATTGTAAAAAGTTTAGCCGTTGATTACGAAAAAAATAATTGTATTGCGACAATTGGTCAAGAGAATTTAAAACCTAAACTTAAAGAAATTTTGGCTAAAGTTGACCAAAAAGAGAAGGGTTATAAATCTAATTCGGCCGGTCAATTAATCGCCGATTTAAAAACCTTGTTAGGGTAAAGTAAATTGCCACCATGGTGGCATTTATTTAATCAGTGGGGATTACTTGAGTTAATCACCTGTAATACTTGATTGATCTCAAGATTAAATCTAATAGCCAAAGAGGTGAAACTTTCACCCGCGGAATACAGTTTTAAAATTTGAGGAGTTATTTTTAATAATTCCGATTTATTAACTAAGGATTTAGACCGTCCCCCACCTTTTATGTGAATGTTATTATACCGAAGTAATGCGCTAATTTGTGCCGATTTTAGCCCGTATTTATGGGTTAATTGCTTAATAGTAGTTCCCGCTAAATAATCAGTAATTAATCGTTTATCCCGCTCCATAATTTTATTCATAGCTTATTACCTTTACCTTTTTAATTGATGTACTTATTATAGCGCAAATACCTTTTAAAATTAAAGAGTTAACCCTTAATGAGGTTAACTCTGATATTACTAATATTGAGTTTAATTATGCTGATTTAGACGCTAATACAGCACGATTAGCTAAGGAATCAGCCATTGAGATTAAGGCACGAGAAAGAGCGATTTGGGAAAATATTATCGCCATTGGTAATAAGTTAATTGAGGTTAAAAATGCGCTACCTCATGGTCAATTTATTCCTTGGGTAAGTTCGGAGTTTGGTTGGCCTCAAGACTTGGCTAACAAATATATGAAAATAGCTCAAGAGATAAATCCAAATTACGATTATAGTCGTAATTTGCCTAATTCTATGAATGCACTTTACCAGTTAGCGGCTGGATTATCAAAAGCTGACGAGGAGACAAAACAATAAATATTAGACAAAGTTGAGCAACAAACTGAGGAGAAGGGTAAACCACCATAAAAGTACCTCCGAAGTCACGCTACTATTCTATTAAAAACCCAGAAACCCGCGTCAGATGGTCATTTACCAACCTTACCATCACTTACCAGCGCGAAACCCCCGTCAGATGGTCACTTACCAACCTTACCATCACTTTTTCCAAACTTTCCCGATGGTATTTTCAGAGTTATTTTTATCAAATTCTAATATTCTAAAAAACTGCGAAATTAACAGAACTTAATAATTGATAAATAATTTTAATGCCCATAAAATGAACCTTAATAATTAAGAATTAATGCTTTGTTGGCAATCCAAAAAACCGACTGCAAAGAACAGGTCTGCGACTATTTTTTGTTATCACCAATTCCGTATAACCTTTGTATATCAGCTAATCTGGCTTTTCCATATCCTGATTAAACAAACTAAAATTAGAGATTTATAAAAATATTGAAAGCGTTTTTTCGCTCTTCTCTATCAGCAGTGAACGCTCATTATTTGTTAATTTTATTAAGAAAAATACCTTTTCGGAGTCGAAAATTCTTTTTTAAACAATGGCAAAATAGAAATTTCTCTACTCTTTCTATGCTAATATTTAAAGTAATTGAATACAAAAAAATACGACCATGTGGAGCCGCCTGCGGCCGCTACAGGCCAGTATTCAAAAAACAAAAAAACTTAACCACATTATACCATGGATAAGATAAATAACACCAGAAAATCCGAGACCGTTGTTAAAAAAGTAGTAAAGTCGAAATCAAGAGAGTTGCTTGATAAAATCAGAGAGTCTGATCCTCAGTGGGCGGACGAGTTAACAGCGATGTTTAATGGGGGGAGAGCCGATGCGGCCTACATGGCGGAGGCCTATAATAATTTTTCACGAGCGAACGCAGGTCATTCCATAAAGGTAGATAATCCTGATCAAGCTACCGTGGCCAACGCAGGTAATGATCGCCCCGTTGCACCATTAAACCAGAGTGAACAGGTGCAGGTAGATAATCCTGATCAAGCTACTAAAACTAAGAACCTCGACCCGGGTCAAGGTTGTGAAAGTGAACAGGTGCAGGTAGATAATCCTGATCAAGCTACCGTTGCCAAAGTTACCAAAGAGTTAACCGAATCCGCTATCGCACCCGAATTACAAGGGTTGATCAAGATTGTTGAGCCAAGCAGATTTTGCCGCGAACTTCCGAAGGAGAAGGTTTGGGTACCCAAGGACGGACCAAAATATCGGCAAACAGTTCTTGGGCTTTTTAACATTAGAGAAGTTAAAGTACAAACTTGGATCACTCGTGGTAAGAAAGGTCAAGTCAAAGAGTCAAAGATGGAGACACACTTCATCATTGAATATAAAGGTCACTACCTCAGTATCATTGATCAGAAGTGGCAATGGGTAACTGATTCTAAAAAAGCTGAAACCTTTGCGTTGCTTAAAGAGTGCGAAGATTTAATCCTAAGCTGGATAGAATTAAATGACTTATTTGAGGTTTTATTGTACTCTCCCGAAGTCAGAGATCACGGGAGATACGGTATTAAAAATGAGTTTATCAAACAATACCACCACCTCACGGGAGGTGGATGGTACTTGCCTCTGTGTGATGAGAACGGCCAAGGTATCAAATTTACTCAAGTTAAGCCGTTTAACCCGCGGTCATATACTGATCAGGAATCAGGGAAAATTAGAACTATTAAATATGAAAACCCTCCGAAGGAGAGCGCAGCACCGATTATCCCTAGCATTAAAGATAGGGATTGTCTCGACTTTATTGTGACCGCGGTTAATACTAGATACCACGATTTACTAATAGAAAA
>JAABRE010000134.1 GCA_011391125.1 Synechococcales cyanobacterium S06 | reverse complement strand
CGTGAGATCAAAAAGCCAAGAATTGTGCGACTAACAGATAACCCCTTAGCGACTTAGCGCCTTTGCGTGAGATCAAAAAGCCAAGAATTGTGCGACTAACAGATAACCCCTTTGCGTGATCAAAAAACCAAAGACTTTTCACACACCAAAATCAGAACAATTAAGGCAACTATAGGTTAAAGGACTAGATACCTGTAAAATAAATACCATTGTTGGTTATTTTAGTTACATTAGAAGTTATGGTACAAACAGAGGCGGAAAATATAGAGGTATTTGACTTAAATAGTTATCTCAAAGAGCGCAAAATTTTGGTAGAAAAGGCTTTAGATGAGTCTCTCCCCATGGGTAAACCGGAAAAGGTTTATGAGTCAATGCGTTATTCTCTGTTGGCTGGGGGGAAGCGTTTACGGCCTATTCTTTGTCTGGCCAGTGCTGAGTTGACAGGTGGCACAATAGAGATGGCAATGCCAACAGCCTGCGCTTTGGAAATGATCCACACCATGTCGTTAATTCATGATGATTTACCAGCCATGGATAATGACGATTATCGACGGGGAAAGTTGACTAATCATAAGGTTTATGGTGAGGATATTGCGATTTTAGCCGGTGATGGTTTGTTGGCCTATTCTTTTGAATTTGTCGCTGTGAATACTAAAAATGTTGATCCATTGGCTGTGATTGAGGTTTTGGCCTTGTTGGGGCAGACTGTTGGCGCTGCTGGTTTAGTTGGTGGTCAAGTCCTAGATCTGGAATCCGAAGGTAAACCGGATCTTGATGCTGAAACCTTGAGTTTTATTCATCATCATAAAACCGGGGCTTTGTTAAAAACTTCTGTGTTATCCGGGGCTATTTTGGCAGGAACTTCTACGAAAATTAAGGCGAAATTGGCTAAATATGCGGAAAATATTGGCCTCGCTTTCCAAATTGTGGATGACATTTTGGATATTACGGCGACTCAAGAAGAGTTGGGGAAAACCGCCGGTAAAGATTTAAAGGCTCAAAAGGCTACTTATCCTAGTCTTTGGGGCATTGATGAATCTAAACGTCAAGCCCAAGAATTGGTCAGGGAAGCTATTGTGGAATTAGCCGATTTTGGTCAAAAAGCCGAACCCCTAAGGGCGATCGCACATTTTATTACTAATCGTAAATACTAGGATTGAGACTATGCAAGATGTTGGCAATATTTTCCAGAATCAAGTGTTGATGGTTGCCGTCATTGCTTGTTTTGCTGCCCAAGGATTAAAACTCGTCATTGAATTAATCAGAAATGGCAAGGTTAATATTAAGTTTTTAGTTACCTCCGGGGGAATGCCCAGTGCTCATTCGGCGCTGGTTGGCGCTTTAGCCACGGGAATTGGAATGGAAAGGGGTTTTGACAGTCTCGAATTTGCGATCGCCTCTATTTTTGCAGTAATTGTCATGTATGATGCTGCGGGAGTGCGTCAAGCTGCGGGCAAACAAGCCCGAATTCTCAATCAAATAATAGATGAATTGTATGAGGGTAAGGATTTTAATGAGGAAAGATTAAAGGAATTATTAGGGCATACTCCCTTCCAAGTTTTAGTTGGATTAGTGTTAGGTATTGTCATTTCTTTTTTCACAGAAACAGCATTTTAAATAATTGATAATTGATAATTGATAATTAACAATTAACAATTAATTATCAACTATCAACTGTCAACTATCAACTGTCAACTATCAACTGTCAACTATCAACTGTCAACTATTAACTATCAACTATCAACTATTAACTATTAACTATATTTGTACTTTAGGGGTTAATACTGTTACTAAACGACTGTCAACGGCGATCGCCCAAAACCCTTTGTCAGTCAATTTTTCTAAGATAAATTTTGCTTCTCGTTCATTATTCGTATGAATTGCTAACAAATAAGGGCGAGAAATATAAGCGACTAAAGCAATATCTTTACCTAATAAATTGCGTATTTCAAGAGCAATTTCAGGGCGATTAAAATAATCTATTAAAACAGCATAGCCACTATTCAAAGCTTGAGGTTGAAAAGGAGGATAATCTTTTTTTGCGGCAGAAGAATTAGGCGAAATAGCAACAGAAGCTGATAATTTGGCAGTGGTATTAAAATAATCAGCCCATTTTTGAGCATCTTCTAAACTATTAAAATCGCCGACTCTGGTTACAGTTTCTCCTTGATATTTGCAGACTAAACTATTAATGGGAGTAGCAGAAACACTAGTTTTAACGAGATTTTGTGCGGGTTCTGTTGTCGTTCTTACTAATACTAAATATTGATTTGTTTGGGGTGGTGGACAATCAGAAATTGTAGCTTGTGCCACCTGAAATAAAGTAGAAAAAGTTAAGAATAAGGGAAGATAACTCATAATTATTGGCGTTTTGCTAATAGCTAATATCTACTGGTTTACTGTTAACTGACAATGATTACATAAACCGAAAAATTCTAAAGTATGGTAATAAATTTTAAAATTATGATTGTTTTCTAATTTTTTTTCTAAAGTATGTACGGGACACTGATCAATAATAATTGAATTGCCACAATTTAAACAAGTTAAATGGTGTTGATCTGCTTGGTTGGAACTATAGAGAGACTCCCCACTAGCTAAAGTTCGCACTTGTACCACACCTTCGCGTTTGAGTGCTTCCAAAGCACGATATACGGTAGCTAATCCTACTGTTTGATTTCGCTTTTTTAGTTCAATATATAAATCTTGAGCGGAAATTGCCTGATTAAGACTATTGAGAACTCGAAAAACTTTTTCTTGAGAACGAGTGCGTTCGGATTTCATTATCAATTTTTCTGGTGATAGCATCACTATTTTAACCTTGATTGTCCAGAAATGAATTAAAAAAGTGATCGCTTTTTATTTTTTTTTAACAAATTAACAATTTTTTCAATCATTAAATCAAGTAATAAGTGATTTTTTTTTTGCTGACAGTAGCAAATAATGATCTTTTTACTATAAAATTAGAAATTGTAAACTATTTGTTCAGTAAAATATACCATGAAACTCTGGGCTAAAAGCCTGAGAGCTAGATTAGTCGGTTATTTTGCGCTTCTGTCATTGCTGATGACAAGTGGTGTGGGGGCGATCGCTTTTTTGTCTGCTAAAGTCAATTTGCCAAATTTAATCTATCAGCAATTAGAAACAACAGCGACATTGACAGAAAAGAATTTGCATAATTGGATAGAAGATCAAAAAAAGACCTTAGTATTTTTAGCCGAATCAGAACACATTAAAGAATCGGTCAATATCTTATTAAATAATAGTAAATTAACCCTTAAATATCAATCAAATTATCAACAATTAACCCAAGATATTAATTTGGTTTTAGCTGGGAAATTAGATATTAAAGAAGTATTTATTATTAATCTTCAGGGGGAAATAATTTTTTCTAATAAGCTAGAAAATCAGGGCCTAAATGTTAAAGATCAAGCCTATTTTAGACCGAAAAATGAGCTGAAAAATCTTTATGTTTTGCTAAATGAACAAACGCCAAAAATACTCATTACTACTCCTTTAATCAATGAAAAAGGAGAGCCGATCGCCGTGTTTGCGATGGAGCTTAATTTAGAGGAATTCAAGGAGCTTATTTTTGAGAATGTGGGTTTAGGTGAAGAAGCTTATTTAATTGATAAGTTTGGTTTTTTAGTTTTTAGGGAGAATAGGGTTCAAGAAAAATGGCAAGATCAGGAAAATTTTAAGTCAATTTTAAAGGCTAAAAATGGTCAGGGAATATATAAAAATTATCAGAATAAATTAGTAATTGGGATTTATCATTATTTAACAGAAATACAGTTAGGTTTAATCATAGAAATTCCCCACAAAGATGCTTTATTACCAGCAGAAAAATTAGCTAAAAATATTACCTTGATTTGCCTATTTATGTCTGGTTTAACTACCGTAATATTTTATTTGATTGTACAACAAATTACTAAACCTCTTTTCGCAATTAAGGATACTGCTATTAAAGTAACAGAAGGAGATAGAAAAGCAATTGCTCCCATTTTAAGTGAGGATGAATTGGGAATTTTAGCTTATACTTTTAATGAAATCATGGCAGAATTTAACAGTCGTTACCAGGAGTTTAAAGAACAAGTAACTCAGTTAGAAATAGCGGAAATAACCGCAGTTTATACTTATCAAGAGTTAGAAATAGAAAAGAAAAAAGTAGAAGATGTTAGTGAGAAATTAGCACAAGCTAATGATGAAATTAATTTACTTAATGAAAAATTAAAATCAGAAAATTTAGGTTTAGCGGCTGAATTGCAGGTAATTAATCAAAGATTAACTCAATTTTTAGATGCTATTCCTGTGGGAGTAATTGTGTTTGATTTCCAAGGCAGTATTTATTATGCTAACCATAAAGCAAAGGAATTATTAGGAGAAAATTTACAATTTCAAGAACATTTATATTTAGCCAATACCCTAGAAAAATACCCTGCTGATCAAGTAATGGGAGTGCAATCGTTAAAATTAGGAAAAGCAGCTCATGCAGATAATATCGAATTACATCAAGGAGATAAAATTATTCCTTTGGAAAGTTGGGAAACCCCAATTTTTAATGATTTAGGAAATATTGATTATGGAATCGTTGCCTTTCAAGATATTTCTGAACGTCGTAAAATAGAAAGAGAAAGACAAAATTTTACTCAAAAAATCCTTAAACTTAATCAAGCAAATGAGCGTTTTGTTCCGCGCCAATTTTTACAATTATTAAATAAAAATAGTATTACAGAAGTCGAATTAGGAGATAACATTGAAAGGGAAATGACGGTACTTTTTTCGGATATTCGTGACTTTACTAAACTTAGTGAAAATATGAATCCTACCGATAATTTTCGCTTTATTAATGCTTTTCTTTCCCGTTTAAGTCCTTCTATTACTAAATATCATGGTTTTATTGATAAATATATTGGTGATTCAATTATGGCCTTATTTGGTGGCGATGCTGATGAAGCTGTCAATGCTGCGATTTCAATGTTACAAAGGTTAAAAAAATATAATATCACCAGACAACGACCAGAACGAAGACCGATTAAAATTGGGATTGGTATTAATACGGGTTTAATGATGTTAGGAACTGTGGGAAGTAAACATCGAATGGATGGCACAGTAATTAGTGATGCAGTAAATTTGGCAGCTCGTTTGGAAACTTTAACTAAAGATTATTGTGTACCTTTGTTAATCTCTCAAAATACTTTTTTAAGGTTAGAAGATAGCAGTAAATATTGTATTAGATTAGTGGATCGAGTTACCGTAAAAGGTAAATCTATTCCCGTTGCAGTTTATGAAGTATTTGACGCAGATGATTGGCCAATTAAAGAAGGTAAATTAGAAACTAAGACTTTATTTGAACAGGGAATTTCTCTTTATCATTTAGGCCATTATAAACAAGCTCAACTGAATTTTCACCAGTGTCTTAAACTTAATTCTGAGGATAAACTTAGTCAGATTTATCTACAGCGATGTTCCACTTTATTTTAATGAGAAATTACGAATTTATACTTAAAATCTTTGTATTCTAAAAACTGCTAAATAGGGCTTCCCAAATTTATGAGGACTCTTTTCCCCCTCTCCCTTTGGGATGAGGGGGGTAGGGGGGTGAGGGGTAGCTCTCATTTAATCTGAAAACTGCTAAATAGGGCTTCCCAAATTTATGAGGACTCTTTTCCCCCTCTCCCTTTGGGATGAGGGGGGTAGGGGGGTGAGGGGTAGCTCTCAT
>JAABRE010000133.1 GCA_011391125.1 Synechococcales cyanobacterium S06 | reverse complement strand
ATATGTTAATTTAATTACTCGTTTTAACTGTTTTTTTGATGTAATTCACTTATTTTAATAGGAAATAAGGGCCAAAAATAAGTTTTCACTACATAAAATACACTACCTGACTTTGGGGATTATTTTGTAGTGCAATTCTAAGTTTTTTTCTGACAAATTCAGGAAAAAGCTCTACCGGAATTTTATTAAATTCTGCTCTTTTTTGTGGGTTAGAGGAGGCGATCGCCTCCATTTGTTAGTTAAGCTAGTTCAACGAGTTCTTTCATGGCATAAAAAACCCAGCCCGGTCTTGGTTTTTCCGTAAAAGGGCAGTAGATTTTTACCCGCAGATATTCGAGATGTTCACGGGTGATTTGATCAAGATGTTCAAGAATGCGCAAATCTTCCTTAAACCGGTGCCACACGGCGAAAGGTTTATGACCCAATACTTCTACTTCTTTGTGGAAAAGTTCGTCGATAATATTGGTGATTTGGTTAAATTCCTGCTCGGTGGGTTCGGGATTAAGCAGTGCGGAAATCTCAATCATTGCTTCGCTTTTCACAAATTCCAGTTCTGGTTTTTCACCTTGATCATGGATTGAGTGTTTTTGCTCAAATTCGATTTGTTGTCCACAATTGGGGCATTTGGCATGGTGGAGGGTGGTATATGATCCGTCCCTGTTTACTTGAATCAGTTTTACTGGTTTTAGTTCATGGGGTAAGGGACGGAATAGATGTCCGCATTCGTCATGTTTTAAGGCTCTGACACTGTCTTCTGGTAAGGAGACAGCATCTAATGACCAACATACAGGATCGTCTGGAAAGCCCAATCTTAAAGCGTTATCAGTATGGTCAAGGATTGTGCAGTATTCTTTACCGGGGGCGATTCGAAGTCCTCGCCCAAGCATTTGAAGCCAGAGACTTAGGGAGGTGGTTGGCCGGAGCATCTGAATACATTCGATGCCAACGCAATCAAACCCCTCGGTGAATACCATACAATTGATGAGAATTGTGATCTCTTTTTTGGCAAATTGATCTAGAATTGCTCGCCGGTCTTGGGCTTTGGTTTTTTCCGAAATGTAGGCGGCTTTGATGCCGGCTTCTTGATACATAGCACAAACTTTGGCGCAGGTGGCTATGTTGTGACAAAATACCACGGAATCCTTGGCCGTCATTACGGGTTGGGGTTGCTGAAAAACCAAGGAGTTTGGTATTTGGGGAATGATTGATGATGGCTTCGTAACTTTTGCAAATAGCGTGATGGGCTTCATCAATAATAGTCAGATCTGCTGGAGGGAGCAGGTTTAGCCTGTTCTTGGCGGTATCCTTCATTACGATCTGCACGGGGGAATCATAATTCGGTTTTCTTTGGGGAATTACAAGGCCAGGTTTAATGCCACAAATTGATTCGATTTTCTCAGCGGTCTGATAAATTAATTCGGCGCGGTGGGCAACGATGGTGATCCTATTTCCCTGTTCGAGTTGGTTTTTCGCCAAATGGGAAAAGATGACGGTTTTTCCTGCTCCAGTTGGAGCTTGAACCATGACTCGCTGTTTTTGGGACAATAAAGCTTCGGCTTTTTGGATCAAGCTTAGTTGGTAATCACGGGGGGTATATTCTGTTAACATGGAGTTATCAGAAGAGGGCACTTTGAACAACGGCAACGCGTTCATAAATTATTCCTTTTTTGGTGGTTTTATTTTGTTATGAGAATATCTCGTAAATATTCTCATCTTTCAACTATTAATTTTAGCACAAAAAACTTCATTTTGCAACATCGCAACGCCTTGCAAAATAAGCAATTTCCCCACTTGACAAATGTTATTAAATAGTTTAAAAATCTTCTTCTTTAAGAAGACTTTTTTTAACTATTTTCGCAGATTTGGTGATTTTCACCTCGCAAATCGATGGTTTGACAAAATTCGCCAAATATTACTAACAGAATGGCTAGGAGCTTTTCTGTGTGCGGAATTAAGGCTTCTAATACGGTTAAGGATTCTTCTGTTGTTTCATTTTCAGCGTTGTTGAGATACTCTAAAATTTGAGCTATTTCCCCAAAGTCGGTGTCGGTTTTTAATGTTGACTGTATCAGACCCCACAGACTCTCTTTGTTATTAATAGGACTGTGGGGGGATTTTTTTAGCCAACATAATTGAATTAATTTCAGCACTAAATGCCAGGGGCACTTGATGGCGCGGCGCAATGTTTCGCCGTAAATGCCCATTTGTTCGGCAACTTTTTCTTGGGTTATTTTGACCCCTTTAGCACAAAGTTTCAAACCTTCGGTAATGGCATCAAACATTTTTTGTTGTTGGTTTGTGCCGGCAAGGGGGGTTAATGCTCCGGCGTTGATGATTTCAATGTCGGTGAAACCATGGTCGGTTAAGGTTTGACATAGTTGCTCTAGTTCCGCATCGCTGGCGGTTAATAGGTGATTATATTCAAATTGTTTGTTGGGGTTACGGATGGCGCGTTGGCGGCCTAGGGTTTGGATTATCTCCTGTGCGATGGTGTGGGCGTAATAGGTCTCTTTATCAAGTCCAAAGACTAGGCATTCATCGGCGATCGCACCAAGGTTGGTGTTTGGTGTGCCTACTGCAAATAGGACTTCATGGCCAATAAATTCGTTACTACCCCGGTTGTCATGGAAGAAGTGTCCAATCTGGTCAAATTTTAGGTTGGGAATGTTAGCCAAATGTTCTTTTTGTTTTTTATGGGTAATTAAGGAGTTTCGTTTTCCTTTTTGGTAAAGTTGTTCTATTGTGCTTTTAATGCGGGCGATCGCACTTTCGCTCCATTCATTGGTTCTAATTCCACTGGTTTTAATTAAGCGAATTTTGAGGTTGGTTATGGGCGGGGTTTTGGCCCGTATTTCGAGGATTTGGTTTATGTCCACGTTGTACATGGACGCAATTTGATGAATATTTGCAGTAGCATCTAAGACCCGAATTTGGTGGACTGCTGGGAACAATTCATCGAAGCGATCGTCACGTTTAACAAAGAGGAGGTGTTTACTATCAAAGCGTATTGTTACTGTGCCTTGTAGTAATGCTTCGGTTAAGAGGAAAAGGAAGTTTTTGGGGACTTCTTTTCCATGGGCAATTTTTTCTTTGTTGTAAGGTTCGTATTCAAAGAGGGCAAATTTATCAAGGGCAAGTAATTGTTCTTTGGTTAGATTTATCCCTTTTTCAATGAATTCGAGGGTTTTTGAGTTGGTTAAACCATGTTTCTTGGTTATTTGAAATAAGTTTCTAAGATTCGTAAAAAGTGGTTTAACTTCTTTTTCAAGTTCGGGATTGAATTGACCCAGATCGGCCAAAGTGGTGTCTAGGTCTGCCAAGCTGGCGGCTAGGATTATTTTTCCGTTCCAGCTATCATTTTCGTCAATAACCAAGTCCGTGTCGGTATGTTCAAAATCGCCACGAGGGATTTGGGCTAAAGTGCCGCGGAGAGTTGCTTTTTGAATGACTACTTGGGGGATTCCATTACCCTGGTCAATGGTTTCTTTTTTCCCTGCACTTAATACTTTGGAACGCTCAAACTTGTACCAGCCTTCTTGAGTTTTGCATTGTTTTAGGTTAGGGCATTTGGCGCAGATGGGGTTTTCACCAGCCATGGAGTAGCCTTGGTCATAAGCTGTATTGAATTTTTCAGGAGACATACAGTTTTCTTCGTTTCGAGCTTCCAAATTTAAGGCTTTTTTAAACAGTTCTACGGTGGGGTTATTGTGTTTTTGAGAAACGTAGATGCTGCGGCTAAAATATGATTTGCCTTCTACTTGAAATTGGATGCGCTGATTCATGGCAAATTCGGCTTCGCTATGGGTTTTACCGGTGCCCATTGTACTAGTGTCCAAGACAAGGCCTTGTCCTTGAGTATAGCCGGCTTTTTGGGTGGCTAGGATGATTTCGGCGCGGGGGGTTTGGGAGTCAAATTTGATTACTTGTGGTTCGTTGTGGCTTTCTCGCCATTGTTCGATGGGGATGATTTCTTGGGTTTTAAGGTCACGGGAGTTGGGGTTGTTTTTGGGGAGAAGGTTGATTTTTTTGCCAAGTCCCATTCCTTTGTTTAGGTAGTTAAGGAATTTGCGTCCGTGTTCTTCAAAGGATTGCCAATTAAGGAATTTTTCCTCTTCAATTTCTCTTTGTTTACATGGTTGGGGATTATTATTTTTGATGTATTCTTTGGCGGGTGCTGGGTAGCCATGGTCTTTGGCGATGTGGAACAATGTTCCAATTGTAATAGACCCTTGGCGGTTAAAGTTTTGCCACATTTTTTGGAGGGTGTGACTTCCTCTATATTTTTTCGCTCCACTACTCCAGTTATCCCATTCGCTAAATAGGTTGCTGTCGTGGGAGTGTAAGGCCATACCAATGTGTAACCAGTTGTCATAACCGCATTCTGGATTTATTGACCATAGCGCTTTGAGGATTTCATCGGTACTAGTAGTTTGTTCAAAGGTTGATTGTTGGCGGAGGTTTTCCCTTAGTTGGTTTTCTGCCGCTATTTTTTCAAGGCCATGGTTTACGGCATTTTGGACTTGGAGGTCGTCTTGAGTTTCGATCGCCTTTCTGATTAATCCCCAATGGGCGATGGAATATTGATCGTGCCAAATTAATCCCTTGGTTTCAAATGCGGTTTTTAATGCCTGTTTGATCTGAGCTTCGCGATAACGTTGGCTGGTTTGCAGTAATTTCTGGTCGTTGTTTTTGTCTTTGCGGTGGAAACCGGCGAGGCGATAGGGTTGGCTTGGTTTGGTTAGTTGCCAATCCGATTGCATTATGATGCACAAACATTGGCGATAAAACATGGCCAATTCCATGGGGAGTTGGCGATCGCTGTATAGGTGGGCGTGGAGGGATTTTCCACCGGTGTGCATTACTAGGAGGGTTAAGCCGGTTAAGTTTTCAAACCATTTGATTTGTTCCCATTGTTGTTCGATGCTGATTTGATCGCATTCAAAGATAAGGTCACGGGTTTTTAGTTGATGTTCTTTGTAGTGGGTAAAGGAGTTGATTCCACTCCCACCTAGAAGAACGCCGCCATCTTTTTGCTGTGCTTGTTGCGCTAACCATTTAAGTCCTTGTTTGGTTATTAGTTGTTTTCGCTTTCCACTTCTTGAGTCGATGTTATGTTCGTATCTATAGATGTGCAGGTCTGAGTCGATGTAGTCCGCACCATAAAAGCGGTTGCTGCCGATTTTGACGAATAAGGATTCGCCGTTATCGAAGGTTAGTGCGAGCTGTTTTTGAGTTTCTTGGAGCTGATTATCTTTACCACTTGACAATTTAGCACTTTTCATAGTACAATTAGGATGTCTTTTATTGTTTCTGTAAGGCCTTCTGGTAACGTTTCAGGCCGGAAGGTCTGACTATCAGAACCCTACAAAAATTTTTTTTGTTATTAATAAAAGTCTAACATAAAAATCTTTGAGTAAAACCTTAAATATTTTAATCGCAACCCTAAACTCTTGCCAATAAAGATATTTTAAAATTTTATTTTGTCAAATTTCAGATCAAAATAATTTTAAAATACAAAAATTTTTGCAAAATAAAATTTTTTTCTTAATAATAAAAAATATGACAATTCTTTGATTTTATTAAATCCCATCCCATGTCATGTGTTCATAAGAAGTTCATTTAGTGTTAAAATCAACAAAAATCAAGGTTTATTTTGCAAGAAAAATTTAAAAATGCATTTTAAAATACAAAAAAACGTAACAAATTGTAACAATAGACCTTTTATGAAATTTAAAATAATTTGATTGTCATACTGAGCTAAACGTAAGTAAGTGAGGCGAAGGTTCTGGAAGAGTCTTCGCTATCGCTCAGAATGACAAGTCACGATCGCAGGTAAAAAGAAAGTTTTTGGGAATGTCATGGGGTTTACTAAATAACCTTTGACTTCAATTTGGGTTAAATCTATTCCTTCACTACGAATAAAGATGATGCCGGTTTTATACTGGCTTGTTTTGTCCATGAGTATGGCGGCGAAATCTAATCTTGATAGTTATGGATTTCTTTTTGGTTGCCTGTTTCTTGGTTGGTGCTGATTTGGGAATTTACGGGTTACGGGAATTTTTAAGATGGCGTTTTGAAAGCTAGTAAAGGGAGATGTCATGGTTTTACTCAAAAAGTTAATTTGATTAGATTTTACCATTATCAACTTGATTAGTCATGTTTAAAAAAAATACTGCAATTGCAGTTAATTGCAGTATTTTTAAATATAAATATAAGTTAGGACTTACGCATTGACAACAAAAGATAAATATGCATTCACTCTTTTGAGGTAACGAAAAACTTAGTTATTGAGAAATAGTAAATTCTGGAGGTAAAT
>JAABRE010000132.1 GCA_011391125.1 Synechococcales cyanobacterium S06 | reverse complement strand
AACTTCTTGAGATATTTTAGCCGGTAAAGCTTGATAATCAGTGGTATTTTTTAACTGATGATAAACAGCAACTGCATCGGTTTTTTGATTAGCAAAAAAGTTTTGACGGTAAATATAATTAGCGGCATTATAAAGGTTTTTCGCCAAAAAAGATAACCTATCACACTCTTGATAAAAAGCATGATTTGATTTAATTAAATGGCGTTCTACTAGCAACATCAGTATATATACAGAAATTAGAGGATAAGCTTAGTTTATCTTAAACGTAGTTCCGTTGTCAAGTAATGAGAATAAAAAAGTATTTTTTTCGATAAATGTCTATATTTTTGAGAAAAGTTTACAATACTTAACATCTCCTTGAAAACGACTCCAGTAATCGCCTGGAACAGCAACAAAAGCGTCTAAATCACCGTCTCCGTCAACGTCAGCTAAAGTGGGACTGGCTGGGCCTTCAAACCATTGACCCTGAAAAGGATTAAGTTGGTTATCGTGTTGGACGAAGGAAAAAGGTTTAATCACAGATACCGTCACAGTAGCAGTGTCAGTGTTACCAGATTCATCAGAAATTGTATAGGTAAAACTATCATTGCCAGAGAAATCGAGAGCGGGAATATAAAGGAATTTATGATCAATCAGTTGGATCACCCTACCACCTTGACTGGATGTCTTATCAAAACCACTAATACTGAGCAATTCTCCCTCGGGTTCTGCATCATTGGCTAAAACGTTCTCAATAATTACAGGTTTATTTTTCGTAGTCGCAATTTGATCATCACCTGCAATGGGAGCTTCATTAACATCAGTGGTTAAATTTTCTTCTAAAATGGTCTCAAAACCATTGCTAATAAAAGCATCTGGATCAACATTCGGGCCGACATTAATATTTTTTACAGGATTAAACTGGTCAATTTGTTCGATAAATTTCATGTTTTTACTCCTAATTAAAATTAATCATGGTGGCAATTTCATTATTTTTGAAACCCAAGGCCATGGGACATTTGACCCCCGGAATTACTTGGACATCGTACAATTCCTTCACCACACCTTGTAACTCTAACCAATGAGCAATAGTTCCCGTTTTCAAATCAACGATTAACAAACCACAGCGAGCTTCCGTATCTTTTTCAGACAACCTGTCCTGTAAGGGTAGGCCAGAAAAAGTTTTATCTCTAGGTAAAGATAAACCCATAATGGCATAATTCTTCCAAAAACTTAAACCCCTTAGATACCCTGGACAGAAGGTGACAGGTTCAAATCTTCCCTTCTCCACATCTACATAACCAAAATCTCCTTTTCCTGAATTTAATAACCACAATTTATTTTGATACCACCGGGGAGAGTGGGGCATCGATAAATCTGTTAAAATAAACTCATTCGACTCCAGATCGATTAAACATCCCCCTTCATCTCTCCTTTGTCTCCAACCTTGGAAGACATCAGATTTACTAACAGTAGTAACATATTTTGGCTTACCTTCTTTTACTGCTAAACCGTTTAAATGACATCGATCTTCGGGGGCAATTTTTGTGATAAAAGGAGGTTGCCAAATCACTTCAAAACTGCTATTTTTACCGATGGTTGCTAAACAAGAAAAAGCCGTATTAATAAAGATAATCTTATCATTTAATACTACCAAATCATGGGTATCGATCGCCCCGGTAGTATAACCAATTCTAGGAAGATAAAGGCGATCGTAAACATCCTGATATAATTCTCCTTGGGGCAAAAAATTATCAAACTCCCAAATTTGATAAAGAGAACTCATATATAACTTATTATTAGTAATATATAAACCCATGGGATGCTCAAATAAACGCTCAAAAGCTGATAATCTACCATTAGGTTTTAAACCGAGCAGAAAGAGTCGATTTGTTTGATAAGTAGTAAAACCAAGACTAATATTTTCCTGATCTAACCAAGCAATAAAATTACGAGAAACATTAAGTTCCAAAGGAGAAGAAGTTTGTACCACTTAAATTACTTAACTATGATAATTAACTATAATTAGAACATAAACTTTATCAAAACTGACAAGAGTAATTAACAAAAATTTACCTAAATTTTACTAAACTAAAAAAAGTTATTTATAATATAATTTTGAAGTTAAATATTGAGTTTGACTTATGTTACTAGAATACGATTATAAAAACTGCCTACCAATGGCCGAAGATTTACCAGATTCGGATGATCAACCAGTGGATAACGAATTACAAGACTTAATACCCCATTTACTGAAAGCAATTTTGGCATTAATTTGGTCCGATCGCCAAGATTGGTTTTTCGGGGTAGATATGGGGATTTATTATGATCCCAAAAAACCAGCAATTGTGCCAGATGGTTTTTTAAGCCTAGGAGTTCCGCGCATAATTGATTCCAATTTAAGATTATCTTATTTATTATGGGAAGAGCAAAAAATTCCCACTTTAGTAATAGAAATAGTCTCGAAAACAAACAGAAAAGAATATACAGAAAAAAAGGAATTGTATCAAAAATTAGGAGTTAAATATTATGTTATTTATAATCCCTTAAGAAAACGGTTATCTCGGTTAGAAATTTATCAATTAAAACCGGGACAATATGAGTTATTAAAAGGGGAAAAAATTTGGTTAGATGAATTAAATTTGGCGATCGGTTGTGAACAGGGAACTTATCAAGGTATAACTAGAGAATGGTTATATTGGTATGAGGAAAATGGAGAGCGATATTTAACTCCAGAAGAACAAATTGAGGAAAAATGGAATGAAGGGAAAAATAGAGGAAAATTAGAAGGAAAACAAGAGTTAATTATAGGGTTAGTTAGACAAAAATTTGGTAACATAACCTTGATAAATGAACACAAAATTAGACAATTAACTAATTCTCAATTAGACGAATTAGCTGTAAAATTGTTTGAATTTGAATATAGGGATCAGTTAAATCAATGGTTAGAAAAACAGTCATAAAAAGAGGCCAAAAATTATGTTATTAGAATACGATTCAAGCATGGGACTACTGGAAGCTGAAGATTTAGACGAGTTACCCGAAACACCTGTAGATAACGAATTACAAGAATTAATACCCCATTTACTTAAGGGAATTTTGGCCTTAATTTGGTCAGATAAAATGGATTGGTTTTTTGGAGTTAATATGGGAATTTATTATGACATAAACAAACCACCGCTTCTACCAAATGCTTTTTTAAGTTTAGGAGTACCTCGTATTATTGATTCAGAATTAAGACTATCTTATTTATTATGGGAAGAGCAAAAAATTCCCACTTTAGTAATAGAAATAGTGTCCCATCATAGACGAGAAGAATATACAGCAAAAAAAGAGTTATATCAAGAAATGGGAATTCCCTATTATCTAGTTTATAAATCCTTAAGAAAAGGGCGATCTCCTTTAGAAGTTTATCAATTAAAACAGGGACAATATGAGTTATTAGAAGGGGAAAAAATGTGGTTAGCTGAATTAAATTTGGCCATCGGCCGTGAACCGGGAACTTATCAAGGTATAACCAGAGAATGGTTATATTGGTATGAGGAAAATGGACAGCGATATTTAAGTCCAGAAGAATGTATAATTAAAGCAGAAAATCGTCTTAAACTTTTAGAAGAAAAATTAAGAAGTTTAGGCATAAATCCCGATGATTTATAATCTGTATTTGGATAATTAATGATTAAATTTAAGATTCAATTATTATAGCACTTCCCAAATTTATGAGGACTCTTTTCCCCCCTCTCCCTTTGGGATGAGGGGGGTAGGGGGGTGAGGGGTAGCTCTCATTTAATCTGAAAATGCTAGATCTAAAATGTCCCACCCTACAAACTACCTAAATCCTATATAATAACTACTGTTTATCACTTAAAAAAGCTATGTCTGCACCTTTTTCACCCCAAGAAATTGCCTCCGAAGGTATCACTCCCAGGGAATATGAAGAAATTGTCACAAGATTAGGTCGTCATCCCAACAAGGCCGAATTAGGAATGTTCGGAGTAATGTGGTCGGAACATTGTTGTTACAAAAATTCACGCCCCCTGTTAAGCCAATTTCCCACCGAAGGCGATCGCGTTTTAGTCGGTCCTGGAGAAAATGCGGGGGTAGTTGACCTCGGCGACGGTCTCCGTCTCGCTTTCAAGATTGAATCCCACAACCATCCCAGTGCGATCGAACCCTTCCAAGGAGCGGCCACGGGAGTTGGTGGAATCCTCAGAGATATATTCACCATGGGAGCAAGGCCGATCGCCTGTTTAAATTCCCTCAGATTTGGTACACTAGACAATGCACGCACCAGACGCATTTTTCAAGGGGTTGTGGAAGGAATCTCCCATTACGGCAACTGTGTTGGTGTTCCCACCGTGGGTGGTGAAGTCTATTTCGACCCCGCTTACAACGGCAACCCGTTGGTAAACGCCATGGCCTTGGGTTTAATGGAAACAGAGGCGATCGTCAAATCAGGAGCGAACGGAATCGGCAACCCAGTACTATACGTTGGTTCAACCACCGGTAGAGACGGGATGGGAGGAGCAAGTTTTGCCAGTGCTGAATTAAGCGACGCATCCATGGATGATCGCCCTGCCGTTCAAGTTGGCGATCCTTTCCTCGAAAAATCCTTAATTGAAGCTTGCTTAGAAGCCTTCAAAACCGGTGCAGTGGTAGCAGCACAAGACATGGGTGCAGCTGGCTTGACTTGTTCCACCTCAGAAATGGCCGCCAAAGGAGGAGTGGGAATTGAACTTGACCTCGATAAGATTCCGGCGCGGGAAAAAGGGATGATTCCCTACGAATACTTGCTTTCCGAGTCCCAAGAAAGGATGTTATTTGTAGCACACAAAGGGAGAGAACAGGAATTAATTGATATCTTCCACAAATGGGGACTTCAGGCCGTTGTCGCCGGTCAAGTCATTGAGGAAGAAATTGTCAGAATCCTCTTTCAAGGAGGAATCGCCGCGGAAATTCCCGCCAACGCACTTTCCGACAATACCCCCATTTATCATCGAGAACTCTTGACCAAGGCGCCCGAATATGCTGTGCAAGCATGGACATGGTCAAAGAACAACCTGCCTGAATGCAACCATGACGGAATGTCTGCATCAACATGGGATGAAATTCTGTTAACATTGCTAGATACACCAAGTATAGCGTCAAAACAGTGGGTTTATCGCCAATATGACCATCAAGTACAAAATAACACCGTATTTTTGCCGGGGGGAGCAGACGCTGCCGTCATTCGCGTCAGACCCATCGACAAAGCACCCTCTGAGTGTAAAATCGGGGTAGCGGCGACAACTGACTGTAACCCGCGCTACGTCTATCTTAACCCCAGTGAGGGAGCAAAATCCGCCGTTGCTGAAGCCGCCCGCAATCTTTCCTGTGTCGGCGCTGATCCCTTGGCTATTACTGACAACTTGAATTTTGGTAGTCCCGAAAAACCAGTGGGTTATTGGCAATTATATCATGCTTGCCAAGGCATTGCCGAAGCTTGTAGAGAATTTTCAACGCCTGTTACTGGTGGTAACGTGTCGCTGTATAATGAAACATTGGACTCCCAAGGCAATCCCCAACCTATTTACCCAACTCCTGTGATTGGCATGGTTGGCTTAATTCCTGATATTAATACTATCGTTGGTCAAGCTTGGCAAAATGTGGGCGATGTGATTTACTTATTAGGTGTATCTAATTATAACACTTTAGGTGGTTCGGAATATTTGGCAACTATCCATAATACGGTAGCAGGAGAACCTCCCGTTGTCGATTTTGAATTAGAGAAAAAAGTGCAGTCAACTTGTCGTCTCGGTATCCGCAAAAACTGGATAAAATCTGCCCACGATTGCGCTGAAGGTGGTATTATTGTTACTTTAGCGGAATGCTGTTTAAGTGGTAATTTGGGAGCGGAAGTTACTCTGAAAACTCCTAAAAATTTGCGTTTAGATGAGTTATTTTTTGGTGAAGCAAATAGTAAAATTGTCGTGACTATTGCACCAGAAAATGTTAGTAATTTCGAGACTTATTTAACTGACAATTTAGGTAATCAGTGGGAAAAACTTGGAGTTGTTACTGATAATAATTATCTCAAAGTTAACTCCCAGATTAACGTTAGTTTAGCCGACATGGGCGATCGTTTTTATAACGCTATTTCCCGTCGTTTAAAGTAATCTTAATCATTGGTAGAATTCTCGGGTGGATTAGTTTCGCCAACCAGCGCAGCAGATCAACCCAAATCAGCAAATTTGCTGTAACCCAACCGATTGGGTTACAGTAGATTAGACTTCTTGCAGAAGTCAGGGGTAGTCGTGCATTATAATTATAGTAGTTTGGTTTATAAATACTACTATAATTATAATGCACGACTACCAAAAATTTATTTATTACCGAGCTTAGAGATACCCTCCATTTTAATTATGGACAATGCACCCATTCATAGAAAAAATAAGATTAAACAATTAGTAGAAACTACAGAACATGAAGTTATATTTTTACCGAC
>JAABRE010000131.1 GCA_011391125.1 Synechococcales cyanobacterium S06 | reverse complement strand
GGAATTAAAGGGAGGATCAAGATAAATCAGGTCAACACATTCATTTTGAATCTGTGTTCTTAATACCTCTAAATTGTCACCATAATAAAGACGTTTCATCGTAAATTTTTTTTCCTTAATTATTACATTAGACTTTTTGCACCAAGTCTAGTCTTTTTTCGATCGCCGAAATTGCTAAATGAGTAATATCAATTCCTACCCAATTTCGGCCCCATACTACCGATATTTAAAATCCGTGACATCGAAGGTTGTTCCAGTTAGCTTAATCAATTGCCCAGATTCATCAAAAATAGGACCACCCCTAGCATTAATATACCGAATCTCCCCGTCCTGGCGAATAATGCGTAAATTGGCCTCAAATGGTTTTCCTTGACTGGCGGGATTTCTAACCTCTGTCTCATAAATTTCACGATCATCGGGATGAATCAAGGCCTTAATTTCATCTCTAATGAATTCTAGGCGATTGGGATCAAGACCATGAATATGGTATAACTCCTCTGTCCAATAGGTTTCTTTGGTGCGTAAGTCATATTCCCAAGAGCCAATCCGGGCAGCTCGTTGAGCATTTCTTAGTAGTAGTTCAGATCGTCGCAGTTGTTCTTCTATCTGTTTACGAGTTTCAATTTCCTGATGTAAGCGAACATTCGCAGCCATGAGCTCATACCAGATATTTGCCGTGATGCTATCCATTAATGGCTCAGAGGTGGGGATAGGGGACTTAAAAACAACTGAACCCATGTCAAATAAAGGATTGAGGCGATAACCATGACCATAGCGGGTTTCAATCAAATTATCAGCGCCGGCTTGTTCTAACTTACGGCGAATACTGCAAATATGTGATTTAATCGTAGCATTCGTGGGCAGCTCTTCATCTATGGTCCACAGTCGATCTGCAATCTCATTGCTGGTAAACATTTGTCGGGGATGATTTAGCAATAATTCTAATAACTGATATTCTTTGCGACTTATTTTTAGGATTTGTTTCTGACAAGTTACCTGTCGAGAAATTTGGTCTAATTGAAGTGGTCCCCAGGATAGGACAGGTTTAGCTCTCCTGAGTCCACGTCGTCCTAGTGCTTGGATACGAGCGAATAGTTCCGGTTCATTAATGGGTTTTGTTAAAGCTTCATCAGCACCAATGTTCAATCCTTGAATGCGCTCACTAAGATTCGCCGAATCGGTAATCAAAATTATGAGGATCAAGTTGCCCACGGCTCGAAGACGACGACAAAGATTAATACCATCTATTTTGGGTAAGGATACCTCTAGCAAGAGGAGATCATAGGCAAAGGAATGGAGTAACTCCCAGGCTATTTCTCCGTCATCAGCCACATCCACAAGAAAATTTTGCCCAGTTAAAGCCGTTTGAAGCTGGGTCAGTAATTGTTGGTCAGTTTCAACTAGCAGGATTCTCATGCTTCAAAATTAAACCTATCACTCCTAAACCTTACACCAATTTTTTACTTTTTTAAAGTACGATTCGCACTTAACTTGTTGATTGACTGCATTCCTAAATCTGGTCAATAGTGATCGCCGCAAGTTTCCCCAATATATCCGTCATTTCAGTTATCAGTTAACAGTTAACAGTTAACAATAGGGGTTAACGGCCGTTAACCCCTACACTGCCCTTTAGGCTGTAGCTTGAAATAAGGAATATTTTTATTACTTTCCCCCTCCCGTCAGTTATCAGTTAACAGAGGGGAGGGAGTCCTTACACCGCTTTTCTGGTCAATTTCCAGAAAAAAGGGAGCAAAATCCCGTCAAACAAGGAGCATAACCGTGAAAAAACGTTTTATTTAGCGTGATTTTATTTTCTGGCTTGATTATTTTAGTTTTTGTATTGGCGCAAATTTCGAGAAGGGGCGCAGGAACTTGATGAGAGCTCACAAAAGTGCAACAAGAAAGAGGGGGAAATGCGACGGGAGATTCCTAAAAAATATCCGAAGTTATTAATTTTTTATCAAACTATGGCGATCGCCAACGTATTTAAAATTACCTAATTAAAATTTGGGAAGAGAAAGACAATAATAATTAGTAAATAAAAATTAGCGCCCTTTTTTTAGTTATTAAATAGGTGGTTTTTAATAACTAAATACTTTATTTATTAAATTGCTACAGGGAGAATATCTTTAATTTAACTAGATTTAAGCTCAATTCTTATTACTTTTTTGTGTGATCTTAAATTTAAAATTCTATTATTTGGGTTGGAAAAATACGAAATGAACGAATTAAATACAAAGCCTAACCGTAAACCTGAACGCTGGATGGTGCTATTTGCCTGCATCATCGCAGTGCTGATGGTGGTGATTGACTCCGGGATTATAAATTTAATTGTTCCGTCGATTCAGAAAGATTTAAAGGCCTCCGAATCTACGATTTGCTTAATGGCAAGTATATCAACATTAATGTTAGCGGCCTTCACTTTGGGAGGTGGCACTCTGGGGGATATTTATGGAAGAAGGCGTTTTATCTTGATTGGGACAGGAGGCATGGTGGCGACAGCAATGTTATCCATGGTCGCTCCGAGTGCAGAATCCCTCATCGGTATTCGGAGTATGACCGGTATTTTTGAGGCTTTGGTCAGTCCTCTAGCCGCTTATCCCCTAGCAAGTAGTATTTTTGGACCGGAGGGAATGGCTCAAATTAACATTCCCACCTTTATTCTATCGGGTAGTAATGATATTATGACCCCGGCGGTTATGGACCAAGTATATCCCTATCTTTGGATGCCACAAAAGCCTAAATATTTAGGTTTAATGGTAGAAGGAACGCATTTTTCCACCAGTCTTGACGATGTTAGTCAAAATTTACCAGCTATTTTAATAGGCTGTGTAGGGGTTAACGGCCGTTAACCCCTACTGTTAACTGGTAACTGGTAACTGGTAACTGAAATGACAAGGTTACAATTTGATCTTATTGCTCAAATTATATCTCGCTTTTCTTACCTAGGGTTTACGGAAAAAAGCTGAAAGCTATGTAGATCAAGACTTTCAAGTTGGTTGGACTTGAATTATAGTAATTCCAAATAAAAATTAAACAAAAGTTTTTAGTTTGTTGTTGGACTTTAGTCCTAAGAAGCGCTAAAGCGCAACTACGAACCTATTTTTCAACTGTTTTAATCTTAATTGGAATCACTATAAGTGCAAGGATTTCAACAAATAATAGTAAAAAACCTTACATTTACGGGGATTAATCAAGATTTTTGCTCGTCAAAAGACCCGGTCAAACTATCAACTATCAACTATCAACTATCAACTCTCAACTCTCCCTCACCAGCCATTTATTCAGCAAACCCTACCTATGACCTCACCTTCACTAGCTAAATTGATAACCGGCCCAAGTATAACCGGTTAATTTTTAACTTAAAATCTGATAATTTTCGATTTCTAAAACTGGTCCAATCATGGCTAAAGTCATAATATCTTCCCTAATTATTCCTTCAATTTCTACCTTAATTCCTATCTTTTGTAATTCCTCTGGTATCCAGTTTAACTCGTAAACCTGACCAGTTTCCGTCACGATCGCCCAAGTTCCTGTACCAAAGCCTTTTTTCTCAATTATACCAGTAATTTTTATCAATTATTATTAAACTCCTCTGATTAATTTAACTCCCCTCACCCTCGGGGAGAGGGGTTGGGGGTGAGGGCATCAAGCTTGACAATTAGGGCAAAAATGACTCGATCGCCCCCCAATTTTCAGCTTTTCAATGGGTGTCTGACACAATCTGCAACTCTGCCCCGTACGTCCATAAACCCAAGCAACCCCTCCGTAATTACCGTTAACCCCCGTCACTTGGAGAAAATCGCTGAAAGTCGTACCACCAGCCTCGATCGCCTTTTGTAATACCGTAATAATAGCTGAGCGCAAACGGCCAATTTCTTCTAAAGTTAAACTAGAGGCGATCGCTTGAGGATGAATACCACTTTGAAACAAAGCTTCATCCGCATAAATATTGCCAATTCCGGCCACCAATTCCTGATCTAATAATAAAGTTTTAATAAAACGCTTGCTTTTTTTTAGTTTTTGTGCTATGTAATTTTCCGTAAAAACTGGGTCAAAAGGTTCAGGACCAAGTTTTTGTAGGCCAGTAATAACGGATTCCGGGGATTGACCATTAACCCACCACATTTTACCAAAAGTGCGAGTATCGACAAAGCGTAACTCCTGATTATTGCTAAAAAAGAGGCGAATTCTGGTGTGTTTCTGTAAAGGAGTCTCTTGACTTAACCAGAGAAGTTGGCCCGTCATCCGTAAATGAACCCCTAAAAAAGCCTTATTATCGGGGAAATGAGCCAATAAATACTTACCACGACGGGACCAAAAAGCGATTTTTTGGCCTTGAATTTCGGACACAAACTGTTGAGGAGAAACAGGATAAGCGAGAGTGCGGGGTAATAACACCTCAGCTCCCTGAATCTCCGAGTCGAGGGTCAATTGATTTAGACCCCGACAAACCGTTTCTACTTCAGGTAATTCCGGCAAAACTAAATACTCGAATAAACTAGATTTAGCTTATTTTACAACCTCAAGTTCACGCTCGGCGAAATTATTGGTATTAACACCAGTGGGAGAACCACTGTAACCATTGTAGTTAACAGATTCAAAGCGCACGATTACAGGGTAAAGAATACCACTTTGATCAACGGTAGCAACGGTACCAACTTCTTTGAACCAATAAGATTCTTTACGAAGGATTCTAACTTTGTCTCCACGTTTAATAGCCATAAACTTTGTTTACCTTAAATAGATACTTAAATTAAAAGCTTACAAGAAACTGTTTAATCTTGGTGATAATGTAAATAAATATTACAAAAGATTTTTCCTGTGCCTTTGAGCTTGATCAAATAAGGTTCGTTGTTGCGCTTTAGCGCTAAATTGCGAGGATAAACAATAGTGCGCTTAATGGAATAAATTTCAAATTGCTTTCGCCATTGCCCACCAACTGCAAATATTGTACAGAACGGATAATCAAAGTTTTTTAGGGATAATTTTTCGCCGTTTTACCCACCCTACCAACTGATTGTTAAATTATTAAATACTATGTTAACATAAATTAATAACATATCTAACTAATTATGTTATTAATTATAAATTAGTGTAATGATATTAAGAACTATGTCTAAATTATTTATAAATCAGTATTACAAGCAATTAGATAACATTATTCGACGGGGTGGAAGTGATAAAGAACAGTCAATTAAGTTCGCTTTTTTAACACTTTTAAATAACTATTGTGCTAGTCGTAATTTTACTGTGGTTGCGGAGTTAACATTAAAGAAAAATCAGAAAAGACCTGATGGAATTATTAAAGATGATGTCGGTTTAGATTGGGGTTATTGGGAAGCAAAAGGTCCTGAAATTAACTTAAATCAGGCCATCGAAAATAAGTTTCGTGATGGTTATCCTAATGATAATATTTTATTTGAAAATTCCCAAATTGCTATTTTGATTCAAGGTGGTCAAGAAGTTAGTCGAGTAAATGTTAAAAACCCTGACCAATTACATAAAATTATTACTCAGTTTTTTGAGTATGAAAGGCCAGAAGTTAAGGATTTTCGCCAGGCAATTTCCTCTTTTAAACAAGACTTACCCAGGATTTTAGATACTTTACGGGAGTTAATTGATAATATGTTATCTCAGAAACCAGGTTTCTCAAAGAAACCTGGTTTCTTAAGCCAATTTAACGCTTTTTTAAAACTATGTCAAGAATCCATTAATCCCGATCTTAATAGTGATGATATTCGGGAGATGATTATTCAGCATATTCTCACCGAAGATATATTTATTAATATTTTTAATGATGGTGAATTTCACAGGGAAAATAATATTGCAAAATCGCTGCAAAAAGTTATTGAAACTTTCTTTACTGGTACTCTTAAAAAGAACACTTTTAAAACTATTGAAAATTACTATTCTGTGATTATTAGAACTGCTGCTAATTTGACGGATCACAATGAGAAACAGCAGTTTTTAAAGAAGGTTTATGAGGAGTTTTATAAGGGTTATAATCCCCTAGCAGCTGATAGATTGGGTATCGTTTATACGCCTAATGAAATCGTTAATTTTATGGTGGAAAGTACCGATTATTTATTACATAAACACTTTAATAAATTGTTAGGAGATCGAGGTGTTGAAATCCTAGACCCAGCTACAGGAACTGGTACTTTTATTACGGCTTTATTAGATTATTTACCAAGTCATCAATTAAAGTATAAATATCTCAATGAAATTCACTGTAATGAAGTTTCAATCTTGCCATATTACATCGCTAATCTTAATATTGAATACACTTATCAACAGTTAATGGGAGAGTATGAATTATTTGAAAATATATGTTTAGTTGACACCTTAGATAATACCAGTTTTGAGAATAAACAAATGGATATGTTCTCAATGACCATGGAAAATACCACTCGGATTAAGCGACAAAATGAGCGTAAAATATCAGTAATTATCGGTAATCCTCCCTACAATGCGAATCAACAAAACGAAAATGATAACAATAAAAATCGTGAATATCCCGCTATAGATAAG
>JAABRE010000130.1 GCA_011391125.1 Synechococcales cyanobacterium S06 | reverse complement strand
TTCTGGTAATATTCATCTTTTTGAGAGCGTAAAAAATCGCATTTATTCTGACATTAAATTTTTGTGCTCTGTCAATTAATCGAGCATCAGGATTTTCTTGAACATCTTTTTCTAAAGCCTTCCAATCTAGTTTTCTTTGACGACGTTCTACTCGAATTGGTGAGAGATTTTCTCTTTTTAACCATTGATAAATAGTGGTTCTTGATACTTGGTAAATTTGTGATGCTTTCGTGACACTTCCACCTGTATTGACATAATTTACTACTAATTTTCTTAAATCAAGACTATAAGACATAAGTTTACTAATGAATATTTTTTTTCCTCTCTAATTTTACCATATTCTGTTTTTTTTTAAATTGGAATTACTATAGTTGCTAAACTATCTAAAGCTAGGAAATCCGTACTTTGACCTGAAGGTACGTCAGTGAGATTAAAAATACCTGCATTCCAATAGTCCACTGTACGATTCCAGCGATCGAGGAATTTATTAACATCTGTACCTGTAACTCCTTCAGGAACAGGAGTATTAAGCAGTTGATTTCTCTCATTACTTGATATTTTTAATCCTTGATCACTAGATTTCTGAATTCTCTCTAAAAAAGAACCTAAAAAGTTACTAAACTTTTCTTCTCCATTTTCATCTTGAAACCAAATATCATCACCCAGCCAAATAACTTGAGAATCAATGACTGACTGCAATTCATCTATATATTGATTAAATATTTCTAGTGAATCAAGCTCATTTGATGAGGTTAAAGAGAGAGTTTGTAACTCCATTGATGAAGGCTGAGGTGACTTAGATAAAATTGAGTTAAGAAATGGTATGAAACAAGCTTTATCCAGATTGTTTGTTAAAGTTAGTGCGTTTGGTAATTGCTTTGCTGCTAGACCCAAGTATTTATATCCTCGTTCCTGTAGCACTTTGCCGTATACTTTAGAGGCTTCTTTCAGCACCTCCTTAGCAAGCACATTAGGAGGCTCATTGTCCGGGTTCCTTAAATCGGCAATAAGAAGGTAGGTTTTGAAACCAATACCGATGCCTGCATAAGGAATTTTTGTGACTATAAAACGACTTAAATTTTCAGCTATTTGTGTAATGCAAGGATTGCAATTAAATTCGGTTTTAATTATTGGTATATCTACTTCTTTGATAAATATTTCCCCGTCTCCACCATCTTCTTTATACGGTGGTGGTATTGGTGGCAACCGACCATCACCATTGCCGGGATCTACTGGAGGTGGGCAATTTCCTTCTACATTGATAATAGGAATAGGAATACCTCGTTTAATCGTCACCCCAGCACACAGATAGCTATAATCGAATCCAGAAAATGGGAAATTACAGGGAACTTGTTGAGTATTAGAAACGCTGGAAGCACTCAAACTATTTGCTTGTGCAACTTTAGCACTAGGTTCTTCAAAATCAGCAATTCTGGTGACTTTGACAGGAACTGTAATTGAACTCTTCGCCGCTAATGTACCGATATTTTCAATTAATGGCTCAATTGTATAGAAAGGATGCTCGCCAAAATTAAGGTTAAGGTCATTAGCTGCAATTAAGCCATGATTGGTTAAAGTCATATTTACCTGCATGACTTGGCCAACTTCCTGTAAACTTTCTAAGTCAATTAAAGGTGGATCAATTACTACGGTGGGAATTGGAACATCAGTCTCGAAAACACTTTCAATTTTGATGGTATATTTATCCTCAATTTCAGTCGGTACAACAGTCCAAGTATATGTAACCGTCTGACGGGAGAGGAAAGAGTTGACCGTTTCAATCTCTCCTGCATCTAACTGAATTGTCTGCTCAAAACTAGAGTGATTTTCGGCGTTTACTTCTAACTTGTAATACCCCTCATTCAGATTATCCCAAGACACCATCCCCGTATCATCAGTAACAACCCGACGCAATTCCTCCCCAGAAAAATAATCCCGCAGAATAACCGTAGCATTCGCCAACATGGGTGAACCTTCGGCAAAAAAGGTTAACTCATCGGTGACATTTACCCGTAAACTACCCACAGCATCGGAAACTGCACGAAAATAAAAAGGTAACTCTAAATCAGCATTATTTCCCTTCGCGTCAAGGAAAAGATTGCCAGTATATTCATTTAAAGGTAAATCGGCCGCAGGAGTCAATAATAAGCTAACCTTGGCGGATTCTCCTGGTTCTAAATTACCAATGGTGACAGGGGAAGCTAATTTTAACCAAGCAGCTTCGGGAAGCAATACTTTTATATTCTCAGCAACTTCGCCGCCCTCGTTTTTCACCTCAAACTCCACCGAAGTTTGATCACCCCGTAACATTCCCGCTTGTAGAGACGTTAGATAGTTTTGTAGAGACGTTGCATGCAACGTCTCTACAGCCACCAAACGGGGTACATTGCGCTCTAAATCGACTGTTACCGGTAAAATTGCGGTGACACCTGCGCTACTAATCAACTTAAGATTAAAGGTATCTTCAGTTACCTGAGAATCATTGGGAATATTAATCGTATAACTGATGGTATTTTCACCTGAACCTGCTAAATTTTCAGGTACATTAACTTGTATATTCCAGTTAGATGGTGCATCTTCAATGGTGTAAGTAATTCCCTGAATTTCTAAATCGCTAATATTTTTCAGATCAACTTCTGCTGTAAATGCTTGATTTCCAATAACTTTATGAGTTACACCTTCGCTACTAAACTGCATTCCTAACAGTTTAAAACTGTCTTTAAAAGCAGAATCTTCAGCAGAATTACCGGGAAAATAAGCCTTAATTTCATAATTTCCTGCTTCACCTGGTAAGGGTTCAAATGTTTTGCTAAAATTACCATTGCCATCTGTAAATGCTGTTAATTCTCGAATCGTGCCGTTATTTTCAATGGCTATAGTTACGAATTCAAAAATAACAGGTGAATCATCTATATTACTTAATGCTTGTCCTTTTAAAGGAACAGCTTGTCCCGCAATCCCTATCTCTGTATCCGTTGAGGCGATCGCCCGATAAGCAGGTGCAATATTTATCTCAGTAACCAAGGTATTATTACCATCACCAACCTCGCCACCTTCATTAATAATATTAGTAGCATCTGTTACTCCGATTAAATAATAACTACCAATATTTGTAGGAGTAAAAAATGGTACATTTCGTTCATAAAAATCCCCCACGATCATATTAGCAGTAATCTCAAATTCACCGATTAAACTATCACCACTATCTAACTGATTATCAGAGGATAAATAAAATCGATCAACCAAAGGGTTCTCAACAGTTGAAATAGCGAAATAGCATTGGTTAACCCCTTATTTTCAATTCTGTAGGTAAAACTTGCTTGTTTTCCTGTTAATAAAGGTGGTGTTGCAACGAGACTAGAAATCACTAAATCTGGTAGATCAATATCCGTTACCGTGATTTGATACGAACCATTATTAAACCCAGTTGCTGAAGCAGTAATATTAACATTTTGCGCACCATCGACTATACCCTCATCAGTAGCCTTGATCTCAAAAGTGGCTGTAGCTTGATTAGCTAGTATTGTAACTTGATTAGGAATACTTGCTTGTGTTGTCTCGCTATTTGTCAAAGTAACGACTAAATCCTCATTTGTCACCAGACTGCGAGTAACAGTACCGATTGCAGCGTTATTTCCCGCACTTTCGCTGAGAATATCCTTATTTACCGAAATAGCCAAGGTTGCGTCAGGATTTACGGTGTCATCATCAGCGATCGTTACAACTGCACTGCTTTGCTCGCCAATAGTCGCGCCACCTGTGGGGTTAGTGAGGTTTATAGTAAAGGTTTCATCGCCCTCGATTTTAGCATCATTGCGGATACGGAGGGCATTTGTACCCCCTAAACTTGCCAATTCCACCGGGATGGTTTTGCTAGTTTCACCATCAGCTAAAGTTATGACAAAAGAGCCATTGTAAAAGTCCTCATTGACGGAAGTAGCGCCACAACCGCAACCTGTTGCTGTACCATCGGTAAAGGTTATAGTAGCGCTAACTTCACCTGTTGATCCTCCGGTGCGGTTGACAAGGATTTCTGTAACGGCTGTTCCGTCTTCGTTGACACTAAAATTCGATTGACTGAAAGACAAGAATCCTTTTGTTGTCGCATTTCCCTCAAATTCTACAATATAGCTATAGATACCATTCCCATAATTATTGGAATTATTATCATTCCAAGTACCACCATACCAATAATGAAGATAATTTTCGTTCGCAGCATTATCAGGTTGTCCTTCATCCCAATTAGAATAGTTCCAAGGTTCACCTGTAATCCATTTCCAATCACCTTCGGTTACTGAATCTGTTGCTCCTAGCCAAGTCCAAGCACCGTTGGCCAATATATACACATTGTCAACAATAAACTGATTTTCGGCCTCTGAAGTAACGGTAGCTAAATGACCATTGACTCCGTTATAGGTTATACTTTCTGAAGCTATTTCGGCCGATTCCCAGTCGATTGCTGTGTCACTGGAAATAAAAGCGTAAGAGTTATTTTGAAAATTAAACACTTCGACTTCAATTCCGTTCACTACAATTGTATTTCCGCTATTTGTTGTGGCCATAATTAACTCCTTTTAGTTGCTAAAAATTGTTAATTTTTAATATACAATAAATTTTGGCAATTTTGTTTTTTTTTTCATGCCAAACGAACCCCTTGATTGGTCTAGGATGTAGCGTTTTCGCTTGCCTTGAGATAAGTTGCAATCCACAAAAACCCGCTTTTATATTCAGGAAGTAGGGTGAGTAATTGCAACAATAACTTTCTTGGCCAATCTGAAATAAATCAGCAATTACTTGCCTTAATTCAAGTAAAGTTTTGTAACGGGGGCGCACCGCAACGCGGATCCCCCTGGGATCGCCCTTAGTTAACATAGTCATATTTTTATTTAGTTGATTGTATATCAAGGACACACAGAGCGTGATTAATTGATACATTTCTTATTATTTGTTCATGTTTTGTAACAGAAACCAGGTTTCTTTGAGAAACCTGGTTTCTATGGCAACGAAGCTTAATTTGCTGAGGATTTTAGCCTCTCTAACCAATTTTGCAATTCTTCCACAGTGGAAAAGTCTAACAGTTCCTCTCCCAAGTTTTCAATTTGATCAATATTTAAGGCTTTAATCTTAGCCTCCAAAACTGGGTCGAGTTGCCCCAACTTTCGGGTAATCTGTCGCAGAATGAAGGACTTTTCCCGTTCCCTACCCTGTTCGATACCCTGTTCGAGACCCCGTTCGAGACCCTGTTCCATACCTTCACGCATCCAACTGGTGGTAATTTGCATAACTTCCTCCTTTTCGGGTGGCATAAATTCACGAATTTCGGTTTTAAATTTGACCTCTTCTGAACGATTCAAATTCAGATAGATATCGACAAATCCTGAAATCAATTGCATTTTAGCGGGATTTAGTTTTAAGGTGACTAATAACCGCAAACATTCCGCTTTGACTTTCGGTCGATCTTCGGGTGCAATTTTCATCTTGGCCATTAAGGCCGAGGCGACGGGATTGGGTTGACTCAGAAAGTCGCGCCAGTTTAACCGATTTAATTGTACGACTTGATAATTAAATTCTAATACCTTAAAATCTGGAAATATCACCTCGTATTGACTTACCGCTTTCTTTTTCGGGCGATCATAAGAAAAGATCACGATGGGATAAACTGGTAAGCCAAATTTTTCTTGCAACCGAGCAAAATAGGTGAACATTCGCCGATTGAAGGCCGTATCAGAACTGGATTGTGCCTCAATATGAATCAAAAAGAAAGATGGTTTTCCCAGAAATTGTGCTTGAACTATTAAATCACTTTCGTGTTTTTCACCAAAGGTGACATCGGTAAATACTTCTTTGTCTAAAAAGGTGATTGAATCTTTATCTAGGTAGTTTAAAACAGCCGGAAAAAACAAGTCGAGAAACTCAATAAAGAAGGTTGAAATTAGTTCTTTAAAGAGGCGATCATGATCAATATTGTTGGTCATTTAATTTAGGTTGTTTACCAAAACGGCGATCGCCCTTTAGGGCTGTCATTACTTGATTCTATCTCACAGAAAGCGCCATTAATTGATACATTTCTTATTATTTCTTGAGATTTTGTAACCCTGCTAAAATGTACTAAAATTATAAGGTTTTTAACTATTTTTAGGATCGCTTTTTGCGCAAATATTCCCCCGATTTAAGGGGGGCTGTTTCAAAGTCGAGAGCAAAATTTGAAGACCCTCACCCCCAACCCCTCATCCCAAAGGGAGAGGGGAGCATATTTCCTAATATTTAAAACCTGTTTTTTAAGTATTAGGAAAAAGGTATTTAAACTCATATTAGGCAAGGGGTTCAAAAATAGCAAATTTTACTTTGAAACAGCCCTGCCCGATTTAAGGGGGGTTAGGAGGAATCAATTAAGTAGGTGTGCAAAATTAATTACACAAATTTGCTATAATAAATGTTAGATAAAAAATACTTGAATTTTAAAATTATGAGACTTTTAAGAGAATTTAATAAAGAAACTGAAAAATTGTTAATGAGAATTTATAAACAAAGTAAATTCTCTCAAGTTAGGGAGAGAGCTAAATCTATATTGTTAACTTATCAAGCAGAAATGGTGAAAGGTAAAAAAAAGAAGTGAAAATTGGGGTAATTTTAATGATAAAATAGCAAAAGAACTTTAGTAAATATTCTTTTGCCATGTTTAC
>JAABRE010000012.1 GCA_011391125.1 Synechococcales cyanobacterium S06 | reverse complement strand
TCTGATTTAGAATCAAAAACTGAATACTATTTAGTCACCAATTTACCAGAATTAGAAATAAGTGATGAAGAAGTATCAGAAATTTATCGTAAAAGATGGGCTATAGAAAGCTTGTGGAAATTTTTAAAAATGCATCTCAAACTAGATAAATTAATCTGTAAAAATACCAACGGAATTAGCCTACAAATCTATAGTTGTTTAATTATTTATTTAGTTTTACAATTAGTAGAAATTCCACCAGAAATAGGAACTAAAGCATTAGATAAATTGAGATATTTACAAGCATTTATGAATGAAAAAATAAGTTATATCCATTGGTTTAGACGAATCAATCTGTCATGGTGATTTGAGTTGATTATGGGTTTTTATTACTGTAATTGTAAAGTTTTGTAACGACTTTCACCATTTCTGCGAAAAATCATTGGTGCAAGAAAATCTTTTTTTCCTTTTCTTCTACCCGCCACTAGATTTTCTCTTTTTTGTCGTTTCCCCTGTCTATTTGCGTGAATTTTTTTACCTTTTTTTGACCAACCATATCCACAACTAGCAACGGCATCAAAGCCTGATTCATCAATAAAGACAAGACTTTCACTACCGAATATCTTAATCAATTCTCGGAGTCTTTGGCAATATTTAATTCTTTCTTCTGCCTTTCTTTCTTGGTAACGAAATTCTTTTTTTTTCTGGTAATATTCATCTTTTTGAGAGCGTAAAAAATCGTATTTATTCCTACATTAAATTTTTTAGCTCTGTCAATTAATCGAGCATCAGGATTTTCGCGGAACATCTCTTTCTAAAGCTTTCCAATCTAGTTTTCTTTGACGATGTTCAACTTTGATTGGAGACAGATTTTCTCTTTTTAACCATTCATAGATTGTTGTTCTTCCTATTTGATAAATTCTGGCCGCTGAGGTAACGCTACCACCATTTCTTACATAAGTTACTACTTTTTTTCGATCATCAATACTATAAGACATAAGTTGACTAATGAAGGGTTTTTCGTTTCTAATTTTACCATATTCTGTTCTCTTTTAAATGGGAATTACTATAACACTGAGAAAGTGCTACCTTGACCAAAATTACTAGGCAAGACAGGATTTTAAGGTCAAAGAGAAGGTCAATTTTTCCCTAAATCTTCCCTAATTAGGAGTCAAAAAATGTCTAAACTTGTATAAACAGACTTTAACAGAATAAGTTAAAAGATAAAAAAAAAGCCTGATGAAGGCCGGAAAATAAATCGGGATGACAGGATTTGAACCTAGACTACACAGAGTTGAATAAATCGGGATGACAGGATTTGAACCTGCGACATCCTGCTCCCAAAGCAGGCGCGCTACCAAGCTGCGCTACATCCCGTTAACAGAACTGAACTTTGTTGAAGTTAATTTTTGATAACAATTTCAGACACTGTTTTTAAGTTAACCTTTTATTTGTCATTTGTCAAGTAATCTGAAAAATCAAAGTAGATAACAGCAGGGTGTTTTCATTCTAAATTTTTTATTTTGAACAAGGAGTTGGGGAGTTAGGGAGTTAGGGAGTTGGGGATTTAAGAATATCGTTCCCCTAATCCCCCAATACCCTAATCCCCGAAGTCCCCACCGTTTTCACCTCCGAGAATGAAAACGCCCTGAGATACCAGTGGCGGAACAAAACCCAAACGGTGTTTGGGATGGGTTTTGTGTGAAGTATTCTATAACCTAAAAATAGTAATAATTAATCGGGATACCAGAACATCCCCTTAATGCCTTCTGGATCAAGCATAAAACCGAGTCGGCGATAGAAGTCAATCACTCCGGGATCCGCAAACAGAGTAATATTGCTAATATCTTCTCCACGGAGCTTTTTGATCAGGTACTTCATCAGAGCTTTACCCAAACCCTTACTTTGGTACTCAGGATCAACCACCACATCCCAAATGGTCGCATTAAAAGCATGATCAGAAGTCGCACGAGCAAAACCGATCAAACGCTTACTTTTACCACGCACTTCCCACATGGAAACCACCAAAAAACTGTGCTGAAGGGCTTTTCTCACCTTACGGAGAGGACGACGCGCCCAACCGACGCGATCGCATAGTTCTTCCAGTTCATAGAGATCCAGTTCTCGTTGTGTACTAAAACAAATACGAGTCTCTGGGGCGGTTTCCCGTTTGGTAATAATCATATCGCCCTCAAAAATGTTGTCTTGTGGGGCCGTGGCCGCCGCCGAATTGTTAAGTAATTTTTTCCAAAAACCCATGCCAGTAGGCTGAAGTTGTTAATTTAATTAATAGTCAAAGGCAAGCAAATCATTTAATTAGCGAGCCAAATTATGATACAGGTTAAAATAATAGCATAAAACCAAGCATAAAGATTAAGAATGGCACAAAACCGTTAAAATAAAATCAGTTAATCCTAGATATTGCCTTAATTGCGGCTCAAAGCTTAAACTCGAGTCGCAGTTGAGAGAGGTGATCAATGGCAGGGTGAAGTATGGAGCAGATTAGGGCTGATTTTTTAAGCTCAATGAGCCGCTACTTCGTCCGGACAAATATAGATTATTAAATTCATTAACTGATGTTTGGCGCAAAATAACTTATTTATAAACCCTATACTTATGACAACGGGACTTCAACAATCTACGATTAAAGTATTAAAACAGTTCAACAAATCTTTTCCCCAGTTTTATGACCAATTTGTTAGTAATGAGATTCAATTTCAGAATTTACAACTAGCTCATCAATTATATAAAACGAAAAGAGCCGTAATTGAGATTCAACCAGAAAAAACGAAAAGTATCATTAATTTTGCCTATCGCAATCAATCATTTTTACTAAGTGATATTTTTGGAGTTTTAGCCGCTTATGGCTTAACCATTCATAACCTAAATATTTATGGTCAAATAAAATCGCCGATGTTGGTATTTATTAAACTGACCGTTTCCAGAGGAGGTAAAACTTTAACCCAAAAAACCGCCGATAATGTTAACCGCGCCATTCGAGAAGCTTTAGCGGGAACTTTTGAAGTAGAAGAAATGCTGGCAGTGGAATTTAATTTGAATTTTACCTTACAAAATGTGGAAACCGAATTTTACATTGATCCGGTGTTCCATTTACCGGCCTTATTATTAGAAGCTCAAAACGAACCGGGGCTATTTTATAAAGTAATGTATGCCATTTGGCAAGAAGATTTATTAATAGTAAATGCGAACTTATTAATGTGGCGAGGAAGAACGCGATTAATCTTATACTTATTAGGACCCAATGAAAGCTTAATTCCCGAATATTTAGGTAATAGAATCGCTGACAGTGTGAAACATCGTTTATCAGGCCAGTAATAACAATTACCCTGGTTAATCTTATTTATTCAGCCGTCTGTTGTTCTGCCAAACATTGCCACTATTCTGGTCAAAAATATATTAATATCAAGGAGGATTAGTTTTGTTCATTTCATCTGTTTAATTAGAAAAGCAATGATTAATTTAGCCCAAAATTGGTTTACTAAAGACATTTATAGCGGCTTAAGCCCGACCATGAAACTTAGACCAAATAACCCTTTCAGTGATGCCATCATTGCCCTATTTACCTTGATACCTTGTTAAAATCAATCACAGATTTACGATTATTAAATTTTGTAGTTCAGACTAAAATTGTTAAGAGGAAAAAAAGATGTTACACCGCAAGATTTATCAACTGTCTCAAGATGGTCGTGAAGTTTGTATTTTCTTGCGGGATCAGCAACGCTGGATTGACAACGCTCGCATTATTGATCTCGAAGGCGATTTAGTTACTATTCGTTATGAAATCGAAGAAGAAGACGAACTTAGCTCTTGGGAAGAAATGGTCCGCGTCGAAAGTATTGGTGCAATCACGCAAAAATTAGCTTCTGTCTCCCGTTATAATTATGACATCGTGGTTTCCGATGATTGTCCCGAAGCCGAACAAATTTTCCCACCTGATCGAGATTAGTTTTTTGTGCTTGAAAATAGCTTAAATTCTGGTTAAAATAGGGGTGAATATAGCTCACCCTTCCCAAAAAACTGCTAAAAATCCTTGATCTTGCTCCTAATAACCTCCTGTTAATCCTGAACTGGTTTCTATTTGTGCGGCCAACCGAATAATTGTTGTTTCCGCCGCCGGTTTTCCTACGATTTGGACAGCGATTGGTAAGTTATTCTCATCAATTCCCACCGGAATGGCGATCGCCGGCAATCCTGAAGCATTCGCCAAAGGAGAAGGCGCAACCCACTTGACAATATTCCCCAAGGTTTCTTCAAAGGGCAGATATTGCCATTCCCCAACTTTAATCGGTGGGTGCATCAATACGGGTAACAATAACACGTCGAAATTAGCGAAAAACGCCACAATTCGGCGAGAAATCACCTGCATTTGGGCAACTGCGTTTAAATAGTCCCTCGTACTTGCACCTCCTTCCCCTAACCACCGATTTAAAGGAGTTAACAATTCTAAAGGAATACCACTGGAACAAACTCCCGCTCGCCAAACCTGAGTAAAAGGTTCAACTAAATCGGCCACAAATGGACATTTTTCCTCGACCTGATGACCCAAATTCGCCAATTTATGGGCAATTTCCTCGATTTTCGCCCGATATATAGGACAACACTGGGCAATTTCGGGAATATCCTTAGAAAAAGCCACTTTTAAAGGTTGGGGAGTTTCCTGACTGGCCTGAAAAAACGAGATTTCTGGATCAGGTAGCCAATAGGGATCACCCGTAATATACCCTGACATAATATCCAACAAAGCTGCGGCATCACTGACTGTACGACCAATGGATCCTTGAGTAGCAATTCCATTGAGGCGATCGCCCACGGGAGCTTGAGAAACTCGTCCACGGCTTGGCTTAATCCCCACAACCCCACAACAAGCAGCGGGAATGCGAATTGAGCCTCCTCCATCGCTTCCGTGAGCAACTGAACATAAACCCGCAGCCACAGCGGCCGCCGCGCCTCCACTGGAGCCACCGGAGGTATAATCTAAATGGCGAGGATTGCGACTTGGGGAAAATCCCGGACATTCCGTAAAGGGAAAAGAGCCAACCTGAGAGGTGGCAGTTTTACCTAAGATTGTCAAACCTGCCAATTTAATCTTAGTGACTACCCCTTCATCGTAATCAGGGATATTATTTTTTAAGGCTTCAACGCCATAAGAACAGGGCATCTTTGCCACAGTATTTAAGTCTTTAATAGCAGTGGTCACGCCAAAAAACGGCGGTAAATTGTCAAGTTTAGTTAATAATTCTGTCTTATTTTTAGCATCTTTAAGAGCCATTTCTTTAGCTATATAATAATAACTACCTAATTGAGAATCCTCATTTTCAATACGTTTTAAATAAATTTCAGTCAATTCTAAAGGTGATATTGTCTTATTTCTAATTAATTCAGCCTGTTTTAGGGCTGGCAAAAAAGCTAACTCAGTTTCATTCATTGTTAAAAATTTATTTAATATTTTGGGTAGGAGTCTGGTTAATTAGTATTTCAAAATGGATTTTCTTGATCATTTTCCCATTTAATCGGATTATCAATAATATATTGACGAAAATTATTTAAAGAGAATTCATCACGAATGATATGTTCATAATAATTTCTTTGCCATAATTTTCCCTGAAATCTTTGCCAATTATATTGTTTAACCCCTTGAATATATTGATGAGTTGTCATGGATTTAAAAGCTCCAATAACCTCAGATAATTTAACAGAAAATTGTTTTTCCGGCTCATTATTAATGGAAATCGAAATAAGGCCATGAAAATGATTTGGCATAATAACAAATTCATCAAGATCAATATTAGCAAATCGTTGCGGTAATTGTAGCCAAATTTTTCTGACCATTTTACTCGCAGGATTTAAGTTCATTAAACCTTGTTTTATATCTCCTAATAAACACTCCTTATTTTGAACACAAATTGTAACAAAATAGAAACCAATTTGAGCATAATTATATCCCTGTAAACGAATTGAACGACGATGATGAATTTGAGGATTGTAATTCATATAAATTCAACCTTATTTGATCATATTAAATGGTGGTAGGGGCAACCCTTGTGGTTGCCCTCCACGGGTAGGGATAAACCCTACCCCTACAGATTGATAGGGGTAGGGGCAACCCTTGTGGTTGCCCTCCTTGTGGTTGCCCTCCCTTGTGGTTGCCCTCCTTGTGGTTGCCCTCCATGGGTAGGGGGGTAGGGATAAACCCTACCCCTACAATTGATTGACAAATTGTTTAATATCTTTGAGTCCAACGAATTCCCCAGAAGATTCCAGAGACAAAAGTAATACTAATTAAGATTAATAATATTCCTCCGGGGAGGAAGGTGATTAAACCAAAACCCCTGAGTAAATAGAGTAATACCGTCAATCCTAAACTGACTAAAAATACGGAATTAATTGACATATAAAAACATTAAGCATAAATTCTCAAATGAAAAATTGTAATTATTCTTTACAAACAGGTTAACAGAGTTAGTTAACCCTAGGATAGCATAGCTTATTTTTTTTGCGATCGCCAGCCTAAATTTCACGAAAATAAAAGCACTTAAAAACCTTATCTAGTCAGGAGTTTACCCCGGTCAAAACCTAGCTAAAAATCGGGTAAATTTAAGCCTAAAAAATGGGGTAAAAAAAAATTTTTGTTTATTGTACTTAATTAATATAAATAAGTACACAAAAGTTAATTATAAAGCAAAAAAAAGGATAAGACAGAATGAGAGCGAAATTAAAGCTAAAAAAATTTATTTAATCTGAATTACTCTGAATTACTCGTGAATTCAAAAAGAGAGGGGCTTTATTTTTCTAGGAAAGTAGTTAATAATGCAAGTTAACAAGAACAGAAAACTGTCAAATAAATAAGCAAGTATTTTTACTTATCAGAGGAATTAAAAAAAATGGCACAGATTAAATTAGCAGTTTACGGAAAAGGTGGGATTGGCAAATCAACAACAAGTTGTAATATTTCCGCAGCCTTGGCGAAAAGAGGCAAAAAAGTCTTGCAAATTGGCTGTGATCCCAAACATGACAGTACCTTCACCTTGACTGGATTTTTAATTCCTACAATTATCGACACCTTACAAGAAAAAGACTTTCATTATGAAGATATTTGGCCAGAAGACGTAATTTATGAAGGATATGGCAAAGTTAGCTGCGTTGAAGCAGGTGGACCACCAGCTGGAGCAGGTTGTGGTGGTTATGTAGTAGGCGAAACCGTAAAATTATTAAAAGAATTAAACGCCTTCGACGAATACGACGTAATCTTATTTGACGTATTAGGTGACGTAGTTTGCGGTGGATTTGCAGCACCCTTAAATTATGCAGATTATTGTTTAATCGTTACAGACAACGGATTTGACGCATTATTTGCTGCGAACAGAATTGCTGCATCAGTAAGAGAAAAAGCGCGTACCCACCCCTTAAAATTAGCGGGATTAATCGGTAATCGCACCTCAAAACGGGATTTAATCGACAAATACATTTCCCATGTACCCATGCCCGTATTAGAAGTATTACCATTAATCGAGGACATTCGAGTGTCACGGGTGAAAGGAAAAACCCTGTTTGAAATGGCCGAAAGTGACCCCAGTTTAAACTTTGTGTGCGATTATTACTTGAATATTGCCGATCAAATTTTAGCCTTACCAGAAGGAGTTGTACCCCAAGAAGTGAATGATCGTGACATTTTCAGCATACTTTCCGATTATTACTTAAATCCTCCCCAAGAAAAAGAATTGGCCCTGGTGTAATTGGGTTCGTTGTTGCGCTTCAGCGCAATCTTTAGCGCTAAAGCGCAACAACAAACCTTGAAAAATCATTTTTGTTTATCTCTAGCAACCTTGTTGTAAAATCAAATAACATTGATTTAGGAGATAGATAAACAATGAGTTTAGAACAATTAAAAGCTAGTCTAAAAACTAAATGGCTGAATTATTACCAAATTAATCGAAACTGGATTAAAGAGAGAAATGATTTTACCTCAACACCCGATCAAGGTCGTCGGCCTTCTGATCTATTAATGGTAGGTATAATTGGAGGTTTAGAACCTCAAATGAGCGATGTTTTGCTGAATTTTTTTAAGGTTAATGGGACTTATAGTCAGGTTATTCAAGCTTTAGAATTAAACTTTGATCCTGACAAAAAACTAGAGGAAACTGAAGCCAAAATAGCTGAAGAAAATTCTACCACTAATATTGTTTTTGATCCTTTAAGTTTATCTTTAAAGGAAAAATGGTTAAATTACTATCAAATTCATGGAAAATGGCTTCTTCATTTAGTAGTGGAATTGGGAAGATATGAGTTAACACCTGATCGGGAGTATCGTCGTCCTCAAGCAGCTTTAATTATAGGGGTAATGGCAGCTCTCGAACCAAAATTAAAAGATATTTTACTAAGTTTTTTCTTAGTTAATAAAGATTATACTTCCGCACTTAATGGTTTAGGATTAAACTTTGATTCAGATTCCGAATTAGAGAAAAAACTAGCAGAAGAAGCCGAAAAAGAACATCAAGAAACTGATTCAATTGATACAAATTTAGAGGATTTAATAAAAGGATTTACGAATAGATAAGTCAATAAATCCTGATCATTCTATTTTAGGTGGGCAAATTAATTAGGTTAAAAATTGCCTAATTAAAGTTAAAAATTTTGCCCACCCTACCGAATATTTAAACTTAAAAAAGGAGACTAAAAAATGACAGTAGCACAAGAAGCCCCAGCCTTAAATTTTGAATGCGAAACCGGAAATTACCACACATTCTGCCCGATTAGCTGCGTTGCTTGGTTATACCAAAAAATTGAAGACAGCTTTTTCCTAGTAATTGGGACCAAAACCTGCGGTTATTTTCTGCAAAACGCCATGGGTGTGATGATATTTGCCGAACCCCGCTACGCAATGGCTGAATTAGAAGAAGGTGACATCTCCGCCCAGTTGAATGATTACAACGAATTAAAGCGACTGTGTGACCAGATCAAACGTGACCGCAACCCCAGCGTAATCGTCTGGATTGGCACTTGTACGACAGAAATCATCAAAATGGACTTGGAGGGCATTGCACCGAAATTAGAGGCGGAAATCGGTATTCCCATCGTTGTAGCGAGGGCAAATGGACTTGATTACGCTTTCACCCAAGGCGAAGACACGGTATTGGCGGCGATGGCCAACCGTTGTCCCAAGGAAAGTGACGTTAAACAGGAAACTGCTGAAGTAAAGGGCGATCGCAACGCCATCAGTAAACTGCTGAATTTTGGGCGCAAAAAAGAGGATATTAAACAGGAAGAGTCGGAATATAAGGATCATCCTCCGTTGGTGTTGTTTGGTTCATTGCCTGATCCTGTCGTCACTAATTTGACTTTGGAACTGAAAAAACAAGGCATTAAAATCTCAGGTTGGTTGCCAGCTAAACGTTATACGGAATTACCAGTTGTTGACGAAGGTTATTACGTTGCAGGGGTTAATCCATTCTTGAGTCGTACCGCAACAACCTTGATGCGTCGCCGTAAATGTAAACTAATTAATGCACCTTTCCCCATTGGTCCAGATGGAACTCGCGCTTGGATTGAGGCAATTTGTTCAAGTTTTGGCATTGAGCCCCAAGGTTTAGCGGAAAGGGAGGCTACAATTTGGGCCGGAATGGAAGATTATTTGGCCTTAATTCGCGGTAAATCTGTGTTTTTTATGGGTGATAATTTGTTAGAAGTTTCGTTAGCTCGTTTCCTAATTCGTTGTGGGATGAATGTTCAGGAAATAGGCATTCCTTATATGGATAAACGTTACCAAAAAGCGGAGTTAGACTTATTACAAAAAACCTGTCAAGAGATGAATTCTCCTTTACCTACCATCGTGGAAAAACCAGATAATTATAATCAGATTCAACGCATTTATGACCTAAAACCTGATTTAGTTATTACGGGAATGGCCCACGCAAATCCTTTAGAAGCGCGGGGAATTAATACTAAGTGGTCAGTGGAATTTACCTTTGCACAAATGCACGGTTTTACCAATGCTCGTGATATTTTAGAGTTAGTTACACGGCCTTTAAGACGTAATAATAACCTCAAAGATTTGGGTTGGGAAAATTTAATTAAAGAGGAAGCAAGGGTTTAGTTTATCCTACCAAGGAAAGTGCTCCGGTTATTTTGCTTGTCACAAAATAAGACACCGGAGCTATTTTTAATAGTAATTTCAATTAAGATTAGAACAGTAGAAAAATAGGTTCGTTGTTGCGCTTTAGCGCTTCTTAGGACTAAAGTCCAACAACAAACTAAAAACTTTTGTTTAATTTTTATTTGGAATTACTAGACCTCTTGCGAAACTCAAAAAATAGAATTGTCATTCTGAGCGTTAGCGAAGAATCTCCGAGATTCTTCGCTAACGCTCAGAATGACAGTTTTTCGTAGTTTCGCAAGAGGTCTACTATAAGTTCCTAAAAATTTCCCCGAGCAAGTAAAGCCAACTTTACCCTCGCTTTGATCGCCAATTCGGGATCATTTGCCAATAATTGGTTAAATTTAGCCGTAATTTTAGGTTGGAAATCCGGATTAATGTTGGCTAAAGATTGTAAAGAGGCGATCGCCGCATATCTGACGACCCATTCACCATCATCACAAACCAAAAAGAGAGACTCCAAAACCCTTTGTTGGGCAGATTTTGCTTCATGGGGGGAGGCCTTTTCCCATTGAATTGAACCCAAACCCTTAGCTGCGGCACGACGGACACTGAGGGAAAAATCTTCCCTCGCTGCATCGACCAATAAATCCAAAGAACGAGGATCACCAATTCCGGCAAAAACACGAATCATCCAAGCGCGAGCGCCATAGTTGTAGTCATCAAGATTAGTTAAAAGATAGGTAACGGCAGGTTCACCAATACCGATCAAGCCATCAACAGCCGCCACCGAAGCACCGGGGTTATTAAAACCCAACACCTGAACCAAAATAGGAATAGCCGCTACATCCTGAATCGAAGCCAAATTTCTAACAGCTTGAAACAACTTGCTGGCCGAATCTGCGGACTCAACCGCTTGAATCAAATCGAGAGTGCTCATAAAACCTTAGCGCCTTTGCGTCTTTGCGTGAGAAAAACAAGAAAATTACTCAAAGCGAAAATGCACATAAAACCTTAGCGCCTTTGCGTCTTTGCGTGAGAAAAACAAGAAAATTATAAAAGCGAGTCCATTAATTCCATCACCTTAAGACTAGAAGGAGACAACTCCTGCTGATCGAGCTTAAACTGATGTGCCAACAACTCCTTAAGTGCAATCAACTTAAGGCTATTTTCGGCGTAAGCTTGGGCGATCGCCTCTGCTCCTTGAACGTAGCCACAAGCGCCCAAGTCCATCATAGCCGATCGCCGCAACGTCAATTGATCACCTTGTAAAGCTGTGACTAATTTTTCGCCATAGAGAGGATTCTCGCTTAATTGATACATCGCTCTAGCTGCCGCATATTGTATTTTCGGCACTGAATGCGCTAAAAACGGCTCAATTAAAGGTATTGCATCGTGAGCCTTTAAAGTTCCCAAGGCTTCTATAACTGCCTCATAAGGCTCTACTAAGTGGGGTTTACCTTCACATTTAACAGCTGCATCCACCCCCCCAGTTAGTAGTCTATTCAATGGTGCGATCGCTTCGGGAAACCCCAAGCTTTCCAAAGCTTGAGCAGCGGATTCCCTGACGTAATAGTCAGGACAGGCCAAGCATTTAACCAATGGCTCAACCACGGTGCAATCGCCAACTTTCCCCAAGGCCTTGGCAGCATTACGTCTCAGGGGATAACCACCATCGTTGGTGCGATCGAGTTCGTCATCTAAAGCCAAGACCAAAGCATCCAAGGCTCGTTGATCTTTAACCTGAAATTTTCCCAGCCACCAAGCGGCGTAGTAGCGTTGTCCTAAATCTTCAGTTTGCTGTAAACGAGAGATCGCCTCTTCCACAGTAAGGGGTTCAGCAGCTTGTATATTTTCTTCCATAAAAATTTAGTTGATAGTTGACAATTATTTTTCTTACCTATTACCTATTACCTATTACCCATTACTTACACTATGGCAAAGCCCGGAAGGTTCAACAAACACCAGTAATTAGCTAGTATTCGCAGAACATTCCGGGCTGTTATGTTAGGGGATAAACTCCCTACAGAGATAACTCAAACTCAAACAGTCGTAAGACTAACAATTAGCTGAGAGCGTTAATTGCGTAGTCGATGTAGGAGTTAGCTTCATCGCGAGCGTCACCGGTTAAACCGTGGTTAGCTTTGATGTTTTTGAGAGCTTCAACGTACCAGCTAGGAGAGAGATCAAAGGTTTTGTTGATTTCATCAAGACCAGCAACTAAGTATTCGTCCATAGGACCGGTTCCACCAGCAACTAAGCAGTAGGTAACCATACGGAGGTAGTAACCGATGTCACGAGCACATTTAGCTTTACCAACAGCGGTAGAAGCGAAGTTGTTACCGGGGGTGGTGGTGGTGTAAGGGAATTTGCTGTAAACAGCAGAAGCTGCACCATCAACTAAACGTTGAGCGTTAGCGGTTAAACTACGAGCTGCTTGTAAACCAGCACTAGCTTGACGGTAACGACCGAAAGCTACTTGAAGTTCGGTGCTGCTCAAGAAACGGCCTTGAGAATCTGCAGATGAAACTGCTTCGGTTAAAGGGGTTTTCATTTTCTAGCTATCTCCCTAGTTAATGTACTAAAAATTTTTTCTGGTATTTTGAAACAAATAAGTTGTATCGCTACAACAGGCAATAAAATCGGTTTACTACAATTAAGCAACTGCAGAAGCAGCGCGATCAAAGTAGCCAGCGATTTCGGAAGCTAAAGCGCTACAATCTCCGGGGGTGATACCAGAAGGATCATTAACGATTGCTAAAGCAGCGTCTTTCATTTTTTGAACGCCAGCAGCAACGGAAGCACCAGGTGTACCTAAAGCTTGGTAGGTTTCACGAAGGCCGTTTAAGCAACGATCTTCTAAAACACTAGCGTCGCCAGAGAATACAGCGTAGGTAACATAGCGTAAGATGATTTCCATGTCGCGTAAGCAAGCAGCCATACGACGGTTGGTATAAGCATTACCACCAGGAGCAATCAACTGGGGTTGTTCTGCAAACAGAGCGCGAGCAGCGTTGGTAACGATAGCAGAGCCATTACCGGTGATACGGTTAACAGCGTCAATACGTTTGTTGCTGTCGCTAACCATTTTGGAAAGAGCGTCTAATTGTTCGGTGGATAAGAATTCACCTCTGGCATCTGCCTGAGAAACAACTCGAGTGAATGCGTCGAACATTGAATTTATCTCCTAACTGATAAGGTTGGTTTTTTGATTTAAAACAGTAATCCCAAATAGTTGAGGTTTTCAGTGACTAGAATTTTAGTCTATTTAGTCGTTTTTTTCAGCTGATGCCGACAATTTTTTTGGTCGTCATGTCCGAAAACTTAAGCCTAAATCTGAAAAACAAATCAAGGATATTAAATCGGTTTTTGTGAAGGTGTTTTTACCCCTCAGCTAACTTTTATACAATGACTTTGATTATTTTTTTGTTACATATTGTTAAATTTTTAGCGTTTTTTGTAACATTCCTTAATAATTAGTGGTAAATTTAGAAAATCAAGCTTCAATAAAGCTCATATTTTGGCTTATTTTCGATTTTTAGAGGAAAAAACAGCGTTTAAAACCACTTCTATTACTCTTTCTGCTTTATTATTCCTTTCACAATCTCTTGCTTTCGTTATCTTTTTTAAAATTTTTTTACCAAATCTCAGAAAATCGACTTTTAATGATTTATATTTTCTAGGTATTTACTCATGTTTTCTTGGGAAATAGCCTCTTTTTTGTAAAGAACTGTAAAGTTAAGTCAAAATAAACAGATTGATTTAAACTTTCGCTTAACATAATCTGGGTGAACAATATTTGAATAAACAAATAAAATGATTAATCGAGTGAGAATTGCCAAGGATAAAGCTGACTTAGTCCAAGCTTTGTTGGAAATAAAAGAAACAACTGGCCCTTTTCAAACATTTGCCGATATCGTGGCTTTTGCAGCAAGTTTGGGGGCAAAATATAGGAAAAGATTGCCTTTGTCAGAAATTTCCACCAAAGAACCAGCCCCGATTAACTTAGATGTGTTTATTTCTAGGGGTTACGATTGGTTAATTAAATTGTTAGCAATTACCACGACAAATGACCCGAACATTTTGTCTTTATATGACCATGAAGCGGAAAAAAAACGCATTACAATTTTTGAAGAATACGCTAATGGAGGTTTAGAAATATTGCGCAATGAATTAAAAGGCAGTGCTGATTATACTGAGCGAATCTTGTTAATTATTAGTCAGGTAAGATTAGGAGAAAATGAGTCACAACCAGAATTTGATTTAACTAAATTTTTGTAATAATTAAGAAAAATTGACATCAATTGCAAAGTATTCAAACCAATGGGAGGAATCTACCACATTCATAAACGATCTTCCTCCCTTTCGATTTTAGTATCGATACCTTGAAGAAAACCGCGCATTTTTTGAATTGGTTGAATGGGGATAAGTTCAATGCGATTGTCATACTGAATAGCTTGAATTTTCTGACCGGGTTTTAAGTCTAAAGATTCACGAATAGTCTGGGGAATAACCACCTGAAATTTAGGTGAAACAGTCACAACATTCATAATTAGGGATAGATATAAAAATCGTATTACAACTTAAATTTTAACTAAAAACTGTAATACTGACAACCGGAATTATGAATTTGATTAATTGCATAATTATTAACTATCATTATCAACTATCAATTATCAACTAAAACGATAACCTTTACCATAAACAGTATGGATTAAAACTGTCTCATTCTCCGCTTCAATTTTACGTCTTAAAAGACGAATTAAAGCAGCTAAAACATTACTACTAGGTTGTTCTTGATCTGGCCATAAATGCTGATAAATTTCCTCGTGGGTGAGCAATTTTCCCGGATTATTCATAAAGTATTCTAATAATTGAATTTCCTTATCAGAAAGATTAATAATTCGCCCTTGACGGTAAGCTAATTGATTCTCTTGATCTAACTCCAAATCCGCTACTTTTAAGCGGTTTTTAGTAGTAAGAGAAAACCGTGGCGATCGCCTCAATAAAGCGCGAACTCTAGCCAATAATTCCCGTAATTCAAAAGGTTTCATCAAATAGTCATCAGCTCCAGCATCTAAACCCAAAACCTTATCATCTAAAGTATCTTTTGCCGTTAAAAATAACACTGGAGTTAGAATAGAATTAGAGCGTAATTCTTGACAAATTTCGATACCAGATTTATGGGGTAACATCCAATCAAGAATTAACAAATCGTAGTCATTTTTTAAGGCCAATTCTAAACCAGTTTTACCATTATCTGCTATATCAATTTGATAACCTTCCTTTTCTAATAGACGACTTAAAGGAGTCGTTAATTCAGTTTCATCATCGACTAATAAAATGTGCATAATTAAGTTATAGTAGGGTGGGCAATTAAAAATATATGATCAAATTTTAATAATATCATAATAAATTGCCCACCTGACAACTTTTTAGCTAATTTATTGTAATTGAAAAATGAACAAAAGAGTATTATCAATTTTTTCTGGTTGTGGAGGAATGGATTTAGGTTTAGAAGGTGATTTTTGGATTCATGAATCTTGTATTAACGAAAAAATGAACCCAAATTGGCTAGTAAATAAGCGAAAAAACTGGGTAAAATTAAGGAAAACTTCCTTAGAAACTGTGTTTGCTAATGATATTAATTTAGCGGCCAAAAACGCTTATCTTAACTATTTTTTACCACGAAAAAAAGCCAATATTTTTCACCATGGAAGTATCATTGATTTAGTAAAATCGGTAGAAAAAGGGGAGTGTAAATTCCCTGAAAATATCGACATAGTAACAGGAGGATTCCCTTGTCAAGATTTCAGTGTTTCGGGTAAAAGAAACGGTTTTAACTCCCATAAAAGTCATACAGGAGATTATTTAGTAGAAACTGAAGATACTGTAGAAAACAGAGGAATGTTATATTATTGGATGAAAAAAGTAATTGAAATTACCCAACCAAAATTATTTATTGCGGAAAATGTTAAGGGTTTAACTTCATTAGGAAATGCCAAAGAAATTATCCAAAAAGACTTTGCAAATACGGGTAAAGATGGTTACATAATTATGGCCAAATTATTATTTGCTCCCGATTATGGAATACCCCAAACAAGGGAAAGAATCTTCTTTGTTGGCTTAAATAAAACCCATTTAAAACCATCCATAATTAAAGCATTTGAACATGGCAATATACCCCCTGAATATAACCCATTTCCTTTACCAACCCATAAAAAAGTATCCCAACAAATGGACTTATCTGATCTGTTTTCGACCTTAAAACCCTATCCCAAATTAGGAGATATTTTAGCAGATTTAAAAGAACCAGAAGCCGAGGAATTAGACTTAGCACAAAAGAGTTATTCTCAAGCTAAATATCTTGGTAAAGGTCAAGGACAAATTGAAGTCAATTTAGAAGGTTTAGCTCCCACAATTCGAGCGGAACATCATGGTAATATTGAGTATCGAAGATTATCTCAAGAATTAGGCGGAAAATATATTTCTGAACTAGAAAAACGGTTAAAAATGAGACGTTTAACAGTGAGAGAATGTGCCAGAATACAGACATTTCCTGATGATTATCAATTTGTTATTAATAAACCGAATAACTACCCAATTTCCACAAGTCAAGCATATAAAATAATCGGAAATGCAGTACCTCCCTTATTAGCATATCACTTAGCAACAAAACTCGAAAAAAATTGGGACTTTTTATTTAATTAAAGGTTCGTTGTTGCGCTTTAGCGCTAAGCAATTTAACAACGAAGCAAAATGATTTTTAAAAATTTAATAAATATTAATCTTTAAATAACAATAATAAATATGAAAAATAACAGTTTTATAATCGTTTTTTGCCGAGATTTCTGATAGCTTTAAAGCGCAACTATAAACTTTTAATTTAATTTAATTTAAACTTTGTAGCCTAATCATAATATTATAGACAAGGTTAAATTGTTCTCCTTGTTGATTAATATTATGATTACCGTAGCATTGCCAAAAGGCGCACTTTTAAAGGATAGTATTGAGTTATTTAAAAACATAGGTTTGGATTTTAGTGCATTTCTTGACCCCAGTAACCGTCAATTGCAGATTGCTGACCCCACCAATACTGCTAAAGCTTTATTAGTCAGAACCCATGACGTACCCGTCTATGTTGAATACGGACAGGCACAATTGGGGGTTGCAGGATATGACGTTTTACGGGAAAAAAACCCCCAAGTCGCTAATTTAATCGACTTGAAATTTGGTTCTTGTCGAATGTCTGTAGCTGTCCCCGCCAATTCTGGTTATCTTCGTTCAATTGATTTACCACCCAATGGACGAGTTGCTTCAAAATTTGTCAATTGCGCCAAGGAGTATTTTCGCGGTTTGGACCTCCCTGTGGAAATTGTACCCCTTTACGGTTCGGTGGAACTCGGTCCGATTACGGGAATGTCGGAGGCGATCGTTGATTTAGTCTCCACGGGTAAAACTTTGCGGGAAAATGGGTTAGTGGAAATCGACGTTTTATATGAAAGCACCGCTAGATTGATTGGTCATCCCTTAAGTTATCGTCTTAATTACGAAGGATTAAACGAATTAGTGGAAAAAATACGTAATTGTTAAGCAAAAAATCCGATTTCCTTAGTAAAAATCGGATTTTTAAATATTAATTTAGGGGAAATAACGATAAATTTCTTTTCGATGTAAAACACGAGAAAAGATGATGGTATCATATCAATAAAAATACTAATTCTATAGTTCCCCATTTTAAGACGATAAGCGTTATCTTGACCTTTTAATTTCTTAATATTGGTAATTTCTTGACTACTTTTATAGGTAGGAATTGTCTCAAAAGTAAGAGATTTAATTGATTCATAAACCGGGGTACTTTTTAGCACTCTTAAATCCTTAATAAAACTAGGTAAATAGGTCGTTTTCATTCTTCTTCTAAGGCTAAAATTGCCTCTTCTAAATTAAGATGTTTTTCTGTTTTAGTGAGAATCATTGCTTGATATAATCCCTCATCTTCTATCATTTCTAATAAACGTTGATAATCACTAAAATTCAGGATAACTTGACAGATATTACCGTCTATATCAGTAATTAATTTTTCTGCAAAAGGATATTTTGATGTTTTCATATTAAGAAAATGTGATAACTTTATTAATATTGTATCATTAAATAAATTAGGCTCGCTAAAGATATTTACCATGATTGTTTGACATTCTCCCCGACCTGAAAATACGAAAAAATAAGTCAATAAAAAAAATTAGACAAATATTATTACAAGATAAGACAATCAAACTTATTGTATTTGATCCAGAAAAGGAGGTAATAACACAATGGATAAATTAGAAACTTACCAAAATATTATTCGTTCTTTATTAAGTCCATATCTTAATATAAAATATGCTAATGTTGATCTTAAAAATCGTGCTGCTTATGATAATCAAAATAACCAATTTATTATTATTTCAGAAGGGTGGCAGAATAATAAACATTTCCATAGTTGTTTAATTCATTTAGAAATAATTAACGAAAAAATATGGATTCAATGTGATAATACCGAAGCAGGAATAGCAACTGATTTAGTGAATTCTGGTATTCCTAAAGAAGATATTGTTTTAGGAATACAAGAACCTAGTGTCAGGAAATATACAGGTTTTGCTATTACTTAATCTCAAAATAATTAATCAAAAAAATTGATTAATTAATAGCAAAATCGGAGTTATAATATTAGTTAATAACCGGATTTGGCTAAGTTTAAAAAACGAGTTAAATCCGGTTGGAAAATTAATTGTATTACCCCCGTTGGTCCGTTTCTGTGTTTGGCAATATTGACTTCCGCCAAGTCTCTCTCTGGAGAATCAGGGTTGTAGTAACTATCTCGATATAACATCATGACTAAATCAGCGTCTTGCTCAATACTGCCACTTTCCCGTAAATCCGATAACATCGGTCTTTTGTTGGTACGCTGTTCCACGCCCCGACTAAGTTGAGATAACGCAATGACGGGAACATCCAATTCCCGCGCTAATCCTTTCAAGGAGCGGGTAATTTTACTCAATTCCTGCACTCGATTGTCACTGTTGCTTCCTTCCATCAATTGCAGGTAGTCGATCATCACTAAACCCAGTTTGCCTCCTTGTTGTACCTGTAAGCGACGTAGCTGCGATCGCATTTGCATCACCGTAATATTCGCTGTATCGTCGATAAACAGGGGTAATTCCGACAAGGTGCCGATCGCATTCATCAACGGTTCATATTCATTTTGAGTAAAACGTCCAGAGCGTAGGCGATTACTTTCAATGCCAGCTTCACTAGCCAACAACCTTTGCGCCAACTGTTGTTTGGACATTTCTAAACTGAAAATAGACACCGGTAATTTATGTAAGGCGGCTATTTTTGCTGCAATATTCAAGGCAAATGAGGTTTTCCCCATGGCTGGTCTTCCAGCAATGATAATTAAATCTGATCGCCCAAAACCGCCTATTTTGCCGTCTAAATCATAAAAACCGCAAGCTAAACCTGGTAAAGCCGTATTGGCGTGTAGTTCTTCTAAGCTATTAAAGGTATCCACTAAGGTGTCAGAAAGCGGTATTAAACCCTGTTGTGGGTTATCCTGAGTGAGATTAAATATTTTTTGCTCTGATTCATCCAAAACCGTCTCTATCTCTTTGACGGTATCATAACCTAAATCGACAATTTCGTTTCCTGCTTTAATCAATTGACGACGGACATATTTTTCCATCACCATCTCGCTGTAACGATCAATGTTGACGGCGGAAACGGTGCGATCGACTAATTGAGCTAGTTTGGCATTCCCTCCAACTTTCTCCAAGGCTTTGTGATCCGCTAACCAACTGCTGACGGTCATTAAATCCGTGGGGAGGCCTTGTTGAAATAATTTTAAAGCGGCTAAATAAATTTGTTGGTGATTTTGAACATAAAAAGCCTCGGTTATGAGAATATCAACAACTCGTCCCATGGCTTCGGGATCTAGTAAAATTCCTCCTAAAATCGCTTCTTCTGCTTCTATATTTTGGGGTGGTAAACTGTTAGGTAAATCTGTCATTTTTGGCCCTTTTATGATCTAAAAATTAGGTAAAGACTCACCGACTTTACCCCCGTTATCTTCGAGATTATATCATATCTTTGAACCAGAAATTTCAGCTTAATTTGATTGTTTCAATATAGATATTTTGACGGTAAGTGAATCATAAACTAAAAAAAGTAACTCCATTGTGGTAAAAAAACTTATGTAACACCATTTATTTAGGATTGTTATCTTGAATATGATCTATTTTTTAGCAAAAATTAAATGGAGAGCAAAGCTAAAAGTAGAACTGACTTTTTTAGGGTTTCGTCAATAAAATTTAAAAAAATTGGTTTAATTAGGGGATCATTTTAGGTACAATTAGGAATAAGGATAATATTTCTGTTACTATTTTTATTAGGGATATTGTTGATTCTAATTTTGCTTTTTTGGTCGGTTATCTGGCCGTTTATGTTCAGGTTAACAAGGAAGCTTTTTAGGGAGCAATTATCTACCATTAATCATTTATTGTCGAATCAGAATCAGACGTTTTTTTATCATAAAATTTGTCGCACTTTCACACTAGATTTAAGGTATTTTTATGAGATATTTTCGGGAAACTTTCGCCGTTGCACAACGTATTTTAATCGAATTGTTCCGTCGTCGTCGCAGTTTAATTTTTTGGGCGATTTTTCCTATTTCTATCCTCTTTATTAATGGTTATATTATTGCAGAAAGAGCGGAATTATCATTAGGAAAAGCCATTGAATATGCCGCTCCTTCAAGTTTGGTAGGTGCAGCTTTATTTTTTAGTTGTGTCGGTGGTAGTGTCTCTACTGTTGTCTCTGAAAGGGAACAAAAAACTATTAAACGTCTATTTATTTCCCCTTTAACTGGTATTTCCTATTTTTTAGGCATTTTTTTTGCTCATAGTTTTATTGGTCTTGGTCAAACTATTTTTGTTTATACTTTGGCCACACTTTTTGGTGCTAAATTTTCTGGCTCTTTTCTGTTAGGATTAATCATTATTTTTCTCACTATTATTGGTTATGTTGGTGTCGGTTTTATTTTAGGTACTCAGTTGGCAAAAAGAACTGAAGATGTTAACGCTTTGGTTGCTACTTTTGGCGTACCTTTATTAATTTTAGGAGGCGTTTTTTTACCTAGTTCTTTATTCCCTGATAATCTCCTTAAAATTGCGCGTTTTAATCCCATTTTTCACAGTAATAAAGCTTTAGTTTCTGTGTGGGCTAAAGGAGACAGTTTAACAGAAATTGCCCCACATTTCTCCTTTTTACTTATCTTCTCTCTCCTGATGTTAATCTCAGGATGGCTTTCCTATCAAAGAATGTTAATCACCGAAAGAAGATTATAATTTTTTCAGGTGGGCATTGAACACTACTATTCTTAGTATTTTGTCCACCCTATCTAAACTAAAAACCCCATGATTTCTGCATCTTTGAATTGAAATTCCTGTAAATAAATGTTACAAATACTTTACTTTTTCCTAACATTCTATTACAATTAAAGTAGAATCAAAAAATTAAGGGTAAAAAAAGGGCGCAAAATTCCCAGCGCAGGGGTTAGCCGGCAACGTTTTGGTTGAGATGCTCGCTAAACATCTACCCTGCGCACAATTAATTTTTGTATCAAATTATACCGTTTTTCGAGGGCCATTACTGAAGATACGTTAATCAGAAATCCGATTTTTAACCAATCTTTCAGTTTTTTACTGGATGTTTCACAAAAATCGGATTTCTTTTCTGTAACAATATTTTCTCAAAATGGTATAACGGTTTTTTGCTCAAATTTTTCGCCGTTTTACCCACCCTACAAAGTTCAGAAAATGAGTTTAAAGCTCAAGTTTGCCACCGATAAAACTCAACTATTTGACGAACCCTAACCCCCTTAACAAAAGATTTAGGGCGATCGAAGATGATAAATTTATCGGTAACTTAGGTTATTTACTGGGAACTGGTACAGTCGCACCATCCGGGATGTCTAATTCAATATTCGGACCGCGATCCATAACTTCAATATCCCATTGACCACGTCGGGAAGTTTCAAAGACAATATAACGGCCACTGGGACTAATTTGGGGATTTCTGACCCAACTACGATAACCTAATGTTAAGATTTCTGAGCGTTTCGTTGCTCTATCATACAGCACAATTTCTGGTTTGCCCTGAAAGCTGGTAACATACACCACATAACGGCCGGTTTTACTGATACTCGGATTAGTGGCGATCGCCCCTTGGGGATTTAAACCGGGGTAATTGACAAATTTTTCCTGTTTTAAATCAAAGATTAAGATTTGGTCAGCACCGTTGCGATTAGAAACAAAGGCCAAAAAACGGCCCTCACCACTTAAACTCGGTTGTTGTTCGTGGTAACGACTATTAAGGGTAACGGGTGCATTTTGGCGATAGGGGGAGCTACAAGCACTTAAAAGGCAAAAAATCGCCAAACTTGCTCCCCACTGTAACTTAGTAATCAAAATTAATCGGATTATCTCGCTCGGTGTCTTGATCTAGATTATCATTTTCTGGAGGATTAATCGGCTGATAGTCAACATAATCAGCATTGGGTATATCTTCATTACGTGGTTTTCGCGGATCGTCAGTATAACCACTGGAACGAGGTTTTCGAGTCGGTGTGGGACCAGAATCAGGACGCGGAGGCCGACGACGGGATTCCGTGGGGGGGCGATCGTCCCAAAGATCGGCTTTTTCAGAACCTTGGGAATAGCCATAATTATCCGTGGGAGGAGGACTACTAGGACGAGGACGACGGGTACGACCGGAAGAATTATAATCCTGGGAAGGTTCAGAAGTGCGACTACGACTCGATCGCCGAGGAGATGATTCTTCACTACTAGCGGAGCGAGTGCGACTTCTGGGGTCTTGATAACCTCGTAAACGAGGATTGTCATATTGATCCTCATCTTCGTAGGGTTCTAACCGATCCAATTCCGCGCGATAAACTCGACTAACGGGACGTTCATCATCGACAATGGGAGTATTACGTCTAGCTTGTTCGGTGGCAATTCCCCGCATTCTAATGGCTTCCACCGCAAAAAAGATCGTCGAACCTGTCAATAAAAATTGACCAAATTGCAGAATTGGGTCTAAACGCCAACCCTGAAAAAGTAAAATTAAGCCACAAAGAAGACCAACAGCAGCAAAAAATATATCTTGATCCCGAGATAATTCCGGACGTACAGAGCGAAGAAAATAAAGAGAAGCTCCAGCTACCGCTAGAAAAAGCCCTAAAATACTCGCTGAATTTAAACCAAAATTTACCATAATAGATTACTCAATTATTTTTATTTATTTTAAAAAGAGCCATTTCTAGCCTTACTTAATTTAAGCTAAAAACTAATCGTTTTAACTTAAATTTTGTAGGCATAAATTCCATAAAATGGGTCTGCTCCTGCTATCCCCAACATTTGTAAAAAAGGCGCAAGGGGAGATTGATTAGCCACAATTTTAGGCTTACTAAAACTAGAAACCGACTTAAAATAATTAGTCACTAATTGTACTCTACTAGTTTCTGTACCATCCCGCCAAACAGAAATAGCTTTTTGGTAAAACATACGGTTAGAAAAACTCACAATGGCCACCCCATTTGGTTTTAAAATGCGTGCCATTTCGCTAAAAACCGCTTCGGGGTACTGTAAATATTGTACCGAAACTGTATTTAAAACCGCATCAAATTCCTGATCTGGAAAAGGTAATTGGGGATTTTGGTTGAGATTTTGCAGAAAATAATGATCTAAACGACGATTTTTCTGTAACTCTTCCTCATTTAGGCCGTGGCCTTCAATGTGGGAAAATTCCCTTTCTTCAGGTAAGTGAGAAACCCAACTGCTCATTAAATCTAAAATACGAGTTTGAGGTTGTAACAATTCTCGATATAAATTGGTTAACTGATTAATAAAATTGTCATCCACATGGGTGACAAAACGAGGAATAGAATAAAAAAAGTTATCCTCTGTTTCATCCAATTTTAAACGTTGTTCTGGTTTTAATAACATATCGTTTTAGTGAAATAATCCTACACTTAATTTTTGTTGACAAGTAAGTCCCCTGTTTTTAATAATCGCTGATTATCTTGAAACCCATTTCCTTAAATAATACTAGAGTTTGTTAATTGCTAAAAGTCGGCTTAATTTATTTTAATTAAATTATTTGAAAAAATCCGATTTATTTTTATTAAATAAATCGGATTTTGGGGAGCGTTATTCTGCGTGTTTGGCTTTTAATTGTTCAAATCTTTCTTCAGCATTTTCCATGACTACATCAAATTTTTCGATTAATTCACCGGGATAACTTTCTAACATTTTTGTCCCTAATGAAATGCGATTTTTGATTTCGTCTATGTCAATAATTACTACTTTAATTTCTTGACCTACTTGAAATACTTGTTCTAAGGAATCGATGCGACTATTACTAATTTGTTTGATGTGTAATAATCCGGTGATTCCCCCTAAATCTACAAAGAGTCCATAGGGCTGTAATTTAACTACTGTACCTGTTTGAACACTATTTGGTACTATTTTTTGCATTAAGGCACTTTGAGAAGCTTGTCTTTGGGATAATACCAGTTTATTATTCTCAGGATTTAGCTCTAATATGTTACCTGTTAAAATTTGTCCAAGTAGGGCATCTAAGTTTTGTTTTTCCACTAAATGGGAGCGCGGAATAAATGCTCTTAATCCTTTGACATCCCCAGTAACTCCACCTTTATTTGTACCACTAACTAACATTTGAACTGTTTGATTGTTCTCAGCAATGGCAGCTAAATCGTCCCAAGATTCTTTTAATTTTAATTGACGAATCGATAGGTTTACTTGTCCTTCGTCGTTTTGATTACTAATAATTAAAAATTCTTTTTCTTCTTGTAGAGGAAGTGTGGTTTTGATGTCGTCTGTTGCGTCTAAACTAGCTTCTCTAAGGCTAATATATGCGGGAGATTTTCCGCCAATGTCTATGTAAGCTCCGTCGCTTGTATATTCAAAGGTTTTACCACGAACTAGTTGCCCTTTTTGAAAGTCGTAGTTATGTTGTTCAAGCGCTTTGGCAAAATCGTCCATTGAAAAGGAAATATTTTGCTGTTTAGATTTTTTTGAATCAGAAGTCATAATGGTTAATAAGTTGAAAAATTTTTGATGATCGCCAGTTTTTTTGCTTTGTTTCTTCAGAATTTAATTCTAAGGTTTTTTCGCAATTTTTACGGGTTTTTTACCCATAATTTTATTTTATGCTGTCCGTGAATAACTGTAACACTTTATGCCATGCATCTGTGCCCGCTTTTTGATTATAACTGCCGCGGCGATCGCAAAAGAAGCCGTGATCTGCTCCCGAGTAACGGAAAATTTCATGCTTAATCTTGTGTTTGGTTAGTTCCGCTTCAATTTCGTTAATTTCGGCCACGGGAATACTGGCATCTTCTAAGCCAAAAAAGGCGTAAATTGTCCCTTTGATGTCTTTTGTTTTCGTAATTGTTGGCTCTTTTTCCCCCGGACAAGAATTGGTGATTCCCGCGCCATAAAATGACGCTGTTGCTTTAATTTCCGCTAATGTGGCTGTTAAATACACCACATGACCACCAAAACAGAATCCCATCGCCCCGACTCCCCCCTGTTGCACTTGGGGTAAGCTATAAAGATAATTAATGGTTGCCTGAATATCGCTTAAAAGTTCACTGGCCTTGGTTTGGTTTTTGTAGGTTCGACCAATGATCACTTCTTCAGGAGTGTAGCCGGCTTCAAATCCGGGTGCTAAACGCTGAAAAATGGCGGGGGCGATCGCCACAAAGCCTTGATTAGCAAGGCGATCAGTGACTTCACGAATGTGGGCATTAACGCCAAAAATTTCTTGAATCACGATAATCGCAGGAAATTTCCCCGGCGTTTCTGGGCTGGCTAAGTATGCATCAATGGCTAAATTTTGGTTAGGAATGGTGACTTTTTCTGTTCTAATCATACAATTTTAATTGGCATTTTTTCTGATGATATTTTACGTTAATTTATAACCGAAAATTGATTATGATTCAATTTAATATTCAAGTCGATAGTGAAATTCCTGCCGGTCAACAACTTTTAGATCAAATTCAGTTTGCCATTGCTTCTCGTCAGTATTTACCGGGCGCTCGTTTGCCGAGTACCAGACAATTAGCCATGATTACGGGATTACATAGAAATACGATTTCTAAAGTATATCAACAATTGGAAGAAAAGGGGTTGGTTGAATCGGTAGCCGGTTCAGGAATTTATGTCAAAAAGAAAAATTATGAGCAAGAAAATTGGTATCAAGATAAATGCTCAAAGGTGAAAAATTTAGTTACTAAAAGTGTAGATAATTTGCTGAATCAAGGCTGTAGTTTAAGCCAAATTAAAGAGTTATTTTCTCAAGAAATTGAATGGCGTTTACAATGTGCTGCAAAAGTTTTAGTCGTAGTACAAGAGCAGGATTTGGGTGTGGGAGAATTAATGGTTTCTCAGTTAGAAAATGCTTTAGATATTCCCCTTAAATTAGTAGGAATGACCGAATTAATTAAACTGTTAGAATCATCACCTTCGCTAACTATTTTAACCAGTCGTTATTTTATTAAGGAAACTGAGACAATTATTAATCAATTTTACCCCAAAAATCAGTCCCTGAGAATAATTCCCATTGATATATATAATTATAGTAAGGAATTAGAAATTATTAAAAAGTTACCCAAAAATACCTGCGTTGGTATTGTTAGTTTAAGTTCTGGTATTCTTAGAGTAGCGTCCGTTTTAATTTCTAGTTTAAGGGGAGAAGATATTTTAGTTTTAACTGCACAAATAAATGATAATTATAAATTAAAAGCTTTAGTGAGAAGTGCTAGTATCATTATTACAGATCAAGCAACTTCTTCTGTTGTTAAAAACCTGGTATTACAGGCCAGAAATGATCTCATTCGACAACCTAAATTAATCGAAAGTGAGAATTATATTAGCCATGATTCCATTAATATTTTAAAAAGAGAATTAGGTTTAGAATAGGCTAAATTAAACACAAAAAACCGAGGTTAATATGCACAATAATTTTGATCAAGAATCACCTTTAATTTTGATTGCCGATGATGATACAACTACTAGAATGCTCTTAAAAATGCTCTTAAAAAAAGATCAATATCAAGTAGCAGAAGTGGAAAATGGCCAAGAATGTTTAGACGCATTTAGTAACTTAAAACCCGATGCTATTTTATTAGATGCTATGATGCCAGTTTTAGATGGTTTTAAGTGTTGTTCTGAGTTACAGAAATTACCAAATGGTCCAGAAACTCCAGTTTTGATGATTACGGGATTAGATGATCAAGTATCCGTTGATCGGGCTTTTGCCGCTGGAGCAATTGATTATGTTACTAAGCCAATTCACCCACCTTTATTACGTCAAAGATTGCGGCGTATTTTACAAACAAGTAAAGCTGAAGCAGCTTTACGAGAAAGTGAAAAAAAGTATCGCTCAGTGGTTAATAATCTCAAAGAAATAATTTTTCAAACTGATATTAATGGTCAATTAACTTTTCTTAATCCGGCTTGGGAAACTATTACTGGTTTTAGGATTTCTGAAAGTTTAGGTCAAGATTTTCAAGATTTTATTCACCCAGAAGATCATCAATTACATGAACAAAATTTTACTTCTTTAATTAAACAAATAGATGAGGAATTACCGGAAAGTAATTCACAATATAATCGTTATCAAATTAGGTTTATTAAAAAAAATCAGGGTATTTGCTGGGTAGAAATTTATGCTTATCTTGTTGTTAATAACAATAATATAATGGGTATTTCCGGAACAATTAATGATATTACTGAGAGAAAAATAAGAGAAAGATATTTGAAAATAGAAAATCAAGTTAGGAAGATATTAGCTGAATCAGATAATATTAAGGAAGCAAATCTAAAAATTTTAGACAAAATTGGTAGTAATTTAGATTTGCAATGGGGTGAAGTTTGGCTTTTAGATACATTAAGCAATCAACTAAATTGTATTACAATTTGGGAGAAACCTTCTTTAAAACAACAAGTTGGAGAATTAGTAATAACTAATTTAATCAACGCTACTAAAGAACTTATTTTAAATCCAGAAGAAGGATTAGCCGCTCAAATCTTTAACAATCGTACCGCTATTTGGCTTAATGATTTGCAACAGGAAACAACTATCATAAGGTTACCAGAAATTAAGGAAATGGGGTTAACAAATTGTCTCAGTTTTCCTCTTGTTGGTGGTGATCAACAGATGGGCTTAATTAATTTTTTCGCTCAAGAAAGTAAACAACCAGAAATAGAAATTCTCAAATTAATGAATAGTTTAGGTAGTCAGATTGGGCAATTTATTCGCCGTAAAATGGCGGAAGAAGAAGTCCAAAGACAGAATAAACTATTACAATCAGAATTAAATAAAGCCGCTGATTATGTCCGTTCTTTATTACCGAATTGTTTAACCGGCAAAGTGTCAATTGATCAGCAATTTATTCCGTCTTTAGAGTTAGGAGGAGATGCTTTTGATTATTATTGGCTAGACGAAGATAATTTAGCCATTTATTTATTAGATGTGGCCGGCCATGGGGTACAATCGGCTTTATTATCGGTATCTGTGCTTAATTTATTGCGTTCTCAATCTCTTTATAATACCGATTTTTATCAACCTTGGACAGTGTTAGAAGAGTTAAATCGGATGTTTCAAATGGATGAAAATGGTCAAAGTTATTTTACGATTTGGTATGGGGTTTATAACGTTACTAATCGACAATTAGTTTACAATTGTGGTGGTCATCCTCCAGCTATTTTAATAAATTCAGATGGTACTTTCAAGAAAATTGGCTCAAGATCTATTCCCATTGGAATGCTTCCAGACTTAGAATTTGAAGATAAGTTATCAGAAATTCCTCCTGGTAGCACTTTATATATTTTTAGTGATGGAATCTATGAAATTTACTTAAAAAATGGCTCAGATGGAGAAATTTGGGGTCTTGATGCTTTAATAGAATTGCTGACATCTGAACATCAAACTAATAAAAATGTCCAGTTAAATAACTTAATTGCAAAAATACAAAAGATCACCAAAACTCAAGTATTTGGAGATGATTTATCTATTTTACAAGTTAAGTTATAACTAACAATTATTGTTAATTTTCATTTAACTGTAAAATTTTTTATTAAAAGCAGCTTGATTCTCACAAATCATAAAAACACTATCCATTTTGGTCAGGGAAAAGATCATTTTTACTTGTTGATTCAGTGAGCAGATATATAAATCTGCTCCGTTAGAACGAACTTTTTTAAGAATAGCAACTAAAGCTCCTAAACCGGAACTATTCATAAAGGTAACTTGGGCAAAATCTAGTAAAATATGTTTAGTACCACTAGCCAATAAACTTTCAACTTCATTGCGTAAATTACCGCTGGTCATACCATCTAAAATACCCGAAGGTTTAACAATTTTTACACCTTTACTCATCAGAAATAAACTCCTTTTAATTAGATTTTGGTTGCCAAATAGCGGCGCGAATTATTACTAATAATAGGGACATATTATACATTGACCAACCCGCATTTATTAAATATAATTCTGGTTGTTCTAAGTTCCCGCTTAACCAACGATAAATCCCTAAAATAAAACCCGCTATTGTTAAGATTATAAGGGATAATTGTACCCAAACTAAACTTAAATAATTTCCCGATTCAATTTGTTTGATGCTTAATTCAGCATTAATGGTTTTTCCTGTCAATACTGTCCAAACCGCTTGTATATTCACAGGAAAGAGGGCGATCGCGTATTGTTCACTACGCCAAAGTTCCCCTGCCGGAACTCCCCAAGTAGCAACAATAAAAGTTAAACGATTTAACAGAAAAGCGGGGATAAAATGAATAGCAAAATCAGCGTTGTAACTTTGAACGGGAATAACACCAGTAAAGAAAAAAATGAGAGGACAAATAATAAAAATAAAGACAAAAAATCCCGAAAAATAACTATACATAGTCTGGAAATATTGCAATTGTTGCCCAAAATTTAACCCAGATTTTACCCAAGGATTTTCTCTTTGCCAAACCTGAATCGTACCATCAGCCCAATGCAATTTTTCTCTTAAAGTAGAACTAAGATTATTAGCGGCTAAACCTAAGGATAATTCTTCATGATGATAAGCAGATTTCCAGCCTGCTGAATGAAGACGCATGGCGATATTTAGCTTCTCAGTAATAGGATTACTAGACATATTACTAACTAAATTAAATTCATCTAAAATTGCCTCATTTTTGTGATCTTGATCCAAGAAATAGGGGGAACAAACAGTTATTAAAGCTTCCCTTCTTAACACTGCATTTGTACCAGTATAAAAAGTAGCTCCGAGACCATCTTTACCCTGTTGAATTGGACCATAGAAAAGGTGTGCTTGCTGGCCAAAAGGATCACCTTGAGGAATATTCTTAAAAACTTGGGGAGTTTGAACAAAAGCAACGCGATTCGGTTCATAATTTCCCGTATTCAAATTATATTGATAAAAATAGGGTAAAATGCGCTGAAGAATCTCGGATTTAGGAATATGATCAGCATCCAAAGTTAAGATGAAATCGCCCAAAGTTTCCCCTGAAAAAATGACCTGATTAACAGTTCCGGTTTGTACCAGATGAGGTTTTCTGGAAAAATTTTCCCTCGGGAGATAACGACAACGAATTAAATTTGTTAACTTAAATTCTTGTTCGGCAATTTGCGCTTCAAGTTTCGCTTTTTCCACTAACAAATAATCTTGAATATTGCGATAATCTGAATTTAATAATAAAAGAGTTTCTCGTAAACTTTGACAGTAAGATAAAGCATAATTACTCTCACCAATGGGGCGATATTTTTGAATCATTAACAGACAATTACCCTGTTTTTGATAATGAGTGTAACTAAAATAATCAGCAATTTCTTGAAAGATGAAAAAACCCCGACCACCTTCGGCCATTTCATCTATTTGAGTGGGCATTTTAGCTAAATATTTTTCTAAGTCAAATTCATCACCCTGATCCCAAATTCTAAAAACTAAATAATCACTTAAAATATTAACTTCAATTTTAATGGGGGTTTTTTGAGATAAATAGCGATGACCATATTTAATCACATTATCAAAACCTTCACCTAAAGCTAACTTAAATTTACACCAATCATCCTCATTAATAGTAGGTTGTCTTAAAGTATCTACCCAAGTTAAAACCTGATTAAATTCCTCGGATTTTGTCTCAACTTCTAAGGAAAAATTAGGTAAAAACTGCTGATTACTTTCCAATTCTGCTAAATAAATATCTAATTCTTTTAACCTTTTTTCTAACTGATTACGATGATAATTAAGACGATTATATTCGGCTTTAATTTGGTAAGATTGTAAGTCGATTCGACCTATTTTTTCCGCCATTTTTTTGATTTCTGGTGAGTTACCTTCATCCAGAAGATAAACAAATAACTTAGTTTGAGGATAATCAATATTTAAAGCCGCCTGAGCCGTTTTTTCGAGCATTTCTACTGGTTCATTTTCACAAGTAATGAAAACATCAATCACTGGCCAAACTTGTTCAGGAAAAGGAGGACTCATTTGGTTAAAAGACTTAACTTTTCTGATAATTGGCCTCCACATTCCGGTGAAAAACATTAATCCACCTAAATAAACATAAATTTCCCCTATTAACAGGGGAATAGCTAACCACAAAGCAGACCAATTTATTCCATGATTAATACGCCATTGCAAGTACCAAGCACCGATAATCAGGTTAACAATAATCAAATAACGAAAAATAATTGTATTGGGTTTAAGGGAAGTAATAATATTAGAAGAAAACTTAGGTTCATTCATAGTTATTTATTAATAAAAGCAAAATAAACTGTCGAGAATAACTGCATTAGTATTAAGATAAAATACAAGAGCAGTTTTTTATTAACATTAATGGTACTTCATAATTAACTATTTACTAAGGTTTTTTGCAAAAGGGGAATGGAACTTGACGGTTTGCTTTTTATTTCCCTAATAATTCACGGGTTGAGTTATATTGTAATTCCAAATAAAAATTAAACAAAAGTTTTTAGTTTGTTGTTAAACTTTAGTCCTAAGAAGCGCTAAAGCGCAACAACGAACCTATTTTTTAACTATTCTAATCTTAATTGGAATTACTATAGCATTTTCATTTGACATTTTACCTCTCTTTCCCCCTCTCCCTTTGGGATGAGGGGGGTGAGGGGGTATATAACACTTAATCGGAAAGTGCTATAGTATTTCGGTGGTTTGAAGAGAATAAATGGTTTAAATGCTTCTTACAACTTTTACGGAAATAATTAAGGATTTTTCAAAATATTTAAGCTAAATATTACGAGGGGAAAATATATTTTCCCCTCGTAATATTTATTGATTTTTTTCTAGCCAATCTAACAAGTCTTGGTGTGAATTGAAATCTAATAAGTCTTCACCTAAAGTTTCAATTTTTTTTATATTTAAGCTCCTAATTCTTGTTTCTATTTCATTAGAAATATCTCCTAATTTTCGTTTAATTAAGCGCATAATTAGGCTAATTTCTAACTCTAAACCTTGCTGAAGACCTTGCTGAAGACCTTGTTGAAGACCATCTTGAAGACTTTGTTGAGAGGCTTTTTCTGCTTCTTCTGCTAATCTTTCTCGGAAAATTTCCCTTAAACTAACCATAGTTATGTCATCCTCCTTAATATCAGTTTTATCCCTTTTATTGGCTTGTAACATCGCGAATAATCCATACACTAATTCTATGACATTATCGCGATGAGGGTCATTAATTGGTAATTGTTGCAATTCAGAAATTGCCTTTTCTTGTACTTTTCCTCGACCTAATAATCTTAACCATAAGGTTTCGGAGTTTACTGGTAATTGGTGAATAACGACGATTCCAGTTTTGAAACCTGATGAACAAAAATATAGGCCATTACCCCAATTATCTGCTTCTAATTTAGCACCAAATAAATCTAAAATTCGGTCAGATACTGTGGGCGAAAGTATCCATAATAGGGGTAATTCTTCTTCTTTTAGACTTTGATTTTCTCTAATTTTCTTAGCGTGAAAATCAAATAATTTGGCAAGACAACTTCTAATTTGATTTGAGGTAACCGGGTTTCTAAATACCTCAAAAAGTGAGGTTTTTTGCGCTAATTTGCCTAATAATCCTAATGTTTCTGGAGTAGTTGGTACGGGTTTTTGAGGTATAAATAAAACGTCTATTTCCCTCATTTCTCCACTTAAGTTTTCTCCAGCAATTACGATTCCGTAATTTTTAAATAACTCGGGTAAATATTCTTTTACAAATTGATCGTGAGGAAAGATTGTCATAAGGTAAAATTAACAGGATTAAATGAAATATTTTTTAGGTGAGTAAAAGATTTTCTCAATTATTTGAGTTTATTTACTCACCTTTTTTCTTAACCGAGGGCGAAACCTTGATTTGGTGGCACATCCTGCCATCTTCCCTGACCGATCGCCCCGATTGCCTCTTTTAAGTCAACATCCCCCGTATAAAGGGATTTACCAACAATGACGGCATTTACGCCTAAAGGTTCAAGTGCCAATAAACTTAATAAGTCGGTTAATTTGCTAACTCCACCGGAAGCAATCACCGGAATATCAATAGAATTGGCTAAATCCCGTAATTGTTCAAGATTTGGACCGATTAATGTCCCATCTCGGTGAATATCCGTGTAAATAATCGCTGCTGCGCCTAATTTCGCCATTTTTTGGGCCAACTCTTTGGCTTCGACGGTGGAAGTTTCTAACCAACCCCGAGTCGCTACTTTACCATTTCTTGCGTCAATACCGACGAAAATTTGGCCAGGAAAATCTTGGCAAAGTTGTTCGACTAATTCGGGTTTTTCGACGGCAATTGTCCCCAAAATAGCGTGTTTTACCCCCAAATTTAGCAGTTGTGACACACTTTCAGAAGTACGAAGTCCACCGCCAACTTGTACCTCCATCTCAACAGCGTTAACGATCGCCTCAATGGCTTTTAAATTAACGGGTTGACCGTCTTTTGCGCCGTCTAAGTCAACGACATGAAGGCGAGTTGCGCCTTGAGATTGCCATTGCAGTGCAACTTCTACTGGGTTGTCGTTAAATACTTGAGATTGTTGATAATCTCCTTGATACAAACGGACACATTTACCATCTAATAAATCAATTGCCGGAATTACGTTCATTTCAGTTATCAGTTAACAGTTTTTAGTTAACAGTTTTTAGTGATTAGTCATTAAGTTTTCAGTTTGAAGATTTATTTGTTTATTCACTGTTTACTGTTAACTGTTTACTGTTTATTGTTAATTGTTAACTGTCAATTGTCAATTGTTCTGGTGATAATTCGTCAAGAATCATGAAACGGACATGATTTATGGCTAATTCGCCGATGGAAACTTTTTCTTTGGTGACTGGTTCGCCATTTATTCTTAAGGTTTCAAAAGGAATACCTTTGGCCATTTCGGCATGATACCAAGCTAATCCCATGAAAAATCGCGTCGGATAAGGACCTCCCTCGATTATATCGTCAGGGTTCGATTCCATTGGCAACCAGCCGATTCCGGGGAGATAAAATTCCATCCAAACGTGATTAAAATCTGGCTGTAGAGGAATACTTCTCTGCAAAGGGAACGGTGGACATTTATAACGCCCTACAGTGCGGCAAGGAATGCCATTTAAGCGGGATAAGGCGAGCAAAACCCCTAAATACTCTCCACAAGAGCCAACGCCCCTTTTAAGCACTAAATCTGGGGTGTCGATATGGGGCTTGATTCCGTAGGACAGGCGATCGTAAACGTAGTTGCGGATGCTGTAAATTTGACGTAAAAAGTTGGTTTCCCTGGCGATCGCCTCCACCGCGGCACGTTGAATAATAGGTGTGTGCATAGCCAAATCGTCGTCATCATGAAGATAACGACTGCTAAAATCAGGGGGTAATTCGGGCAATTTTTCGCAATCTTTGGGGGTCAATTGATACTTAATACTCCACACTTCTAAGACTGCTTTCCAACCAAAAATATGGCGACTATTACTGGACAATTTATCAAATTTAAAGACGGCAACCCTTTGACCATCTTGTATTTCTTCGGTAAAAGGAATACCAATGGGCTCAATTTTCCTAAGTTTTTGGCGAGGGGTTTCGGCTGGTAGCGCAATTCGCCATTCTAAATTTTCTAAGGTGACTGGGTCTAAGGGAGAAATTTCTTCAACGTAGGACATTTCCACTAAATAACCATTAGAAAGGGCGTAATGTTGTTCGGGAAAATATTTAAAATAAAGAGGATGAATAAAGGTGGAATCTCGATATTGTAATTCGTAATTTGGTTCAGCGTTGGGATTATCTCGAATGTAAGCTTCTTGGCTAGAATAAGCGACGTAAAGGATTTCTTTGCCCGTATTTGGGTCAGTATAAAAAGCTAATCCTGTGGGTTCAGGAAAGGGTGTTAAAACATTAAAAATAATCTCCCCTGTAGCCCGATCTAAACAATAAATGGTTTGTTCTAAAGTATCAGAAACCCAAAGTTCTTCGCCGCGAAATGTAATATTTTCAATGCCAATTCCTGGAGCATAAAAACGAGTAATTTGTTTGCCATTTTCTCGACTATAAACTAAGATATCGCCCCGACGATGACAGGTTAAATAAACTGTGGTTTCATGGACAGCAATACCATTAATTGTATCGGATAATCTGACAAATAATTGTGTTTTTGAAAGGTCATTTAAGGGGCAGAAATAAACACCATCATCGGCGGTAAACCACAGGGTATCACCACTAATTGCGATTCCGGTAGTACCAACAAAATCTGACCAATTATTCGGGTTGATAATTGTTGTATTCTGGGTAACTGGATCAATGGATAAAAGATAACCACCGACGGAGTCAATCGCCCATAATTTATTGTCCTGAAAAGCGATTCCGTGCAGGGAATAAGAAGCCATCGGTCGGATGGTGGGTAGGGAGGATTGGTCAATCATAAATGAAGCTGTATTCATGTGAAAAGAAGGGTTAAGATTAAATAATTTAAGTGTGTTTCCAGGTAAGTTGTCATTGAGAATCAAATAAGGAGGTTAGGGAACAATATAAGTTTAGTTAACATCTTAGATTTTATCTTAAATCTAGTCAGATAAGGGGAAAAATTTACCTCATGTTTTTATACTAAATTAATCGCAATTTACTAAGTTTTTTTGTCTGTTTAGCTGTCGCTATTTCCTCTTTTAGTTTAGCTGAGAAAAAAAGATCAGCTAACTCTCTTAGTCTTAGTTTACCTATAAATTGGGAGTTTATTCCAGCAAGGGCTGGACATTGAAATTATCAAGAAAGAGGAACAACTAAATAAGATTTAGTCGGACAAACTAATTCTGATAATTTTACAGCTTTAGTTCCCCAATTTGGTAAAGATTTTACGGAAAAAACTTAGCTAAGTTTTTTCTGGTATTTATCGAATTGGGTGGGAAAAATTAAACTTTACTCGGAAAAATAAACCAAGAGATAAATTTTATTAAACTGATTATTTATTTATTAAAAATCAGTTAACTCCCCAAATTATGTCGTTAAATTGATCGGATAATTTGGCCTCCTTTCAAGATAAGACAAGAATATCATTGGGATTTGGTTTTAATCTGTAATACTAGCAACGATTTTGATTTTATTAATGTGAAAACTATAAGAGACCAATGAGGAAAACTAGGAGAGACTGTCATGGGTGAGTGTAACTCGCGAATCTCCTAGATACTTCGCTACACTTACGTTTCGCTTAGTATGATATTCTAGCCATTATGGGTTTCGCTCCTTGGTCTAATGAATAAAAAATTTACTTATTTCACTGCTTAGTCAAGTGAAATAAATTAGCGAAAAATTTATGCTGATGCTTCTTTGTGGTATGATCTTTTTGAACTTATACTCAAAGCAATTTATTGACCAAGAAGCCGGGTAAGTCCGCCTCTTTCAAGGCCGGGCGTTTTCATTCTCGTTGGTAAAAACGGTGGGGAATTAGGGTATTGGGGGGATTTTTCACTCTCGGATTTTCAATCATAATTAAAAGTCATAAAATTCTCAATTTGTGGCTATAAATTATCAAAAAAGATTGCTTATTCACTGTTTAGTGTTCCTTGTTCAAAATAAAAAATTTAGAATGAAAACCTCCTGCTTTCAAAGGGACAAAAGAAATTGTTAATTGTTAATTTACAGGACAACTTTACTCGGCTAATTTACAGTCAACTTTTGTCAATTAATTTGACCTTATGTTGAGGGAGAAAATATTAATGAAAATGGGCAAATGTTGTCAGATAAGAGGAAATCGGTGAAAAAATTGAGATTTTCTGTACAAAAATTGATTTACTTGTTACTTTCACCAGAGGTCTATAATGTTAATTAATCTTGGCGTAAAAATTGGACTAATTGGACTAATTCTTGGCGGATTACAAGTCCCAGTTTTCGCCAATTTAAGTGACAGTTTGCCTCTTCAATGGGATTTTACGCCCCCAGAAAATGGCCAACCCGAGAGAAGGGAAGGAGCAGCCACTAGAAGTCCCTGTCTCAATAGTTCTCAAAAACTAACAACTTTAGTTCCTCGATCTGGTCAAGGCTTGACTATACAGGCTTATCCCACTTTTTTTTGGTATTTACCGGAAAATGCAGGTCAGAAACTGAAGTTTACCATTAGAGATAAACAAAAAGCTACCATTTATGCACTTGAATATCTCATTCCACAAACTTTAAACCCTCAAATTATGTCTTTAACTCTGCCAAAATTCGTTGATCATCAATCTTTAAAAATTGGCGAAGAATATAATTTTCGTTTAGAGTTGTTTTGTCAAGTTAATGATGAAATTCCGGTAACTTTTGTCGAAAGTTCCCTGACAAGAGTATTTCCCAAATCAACCTTGCCGAAAGATATCAATAATTTATCTTTATTGACTCAATTGAGTCTTTATTCCGAAGCTGGTCTTTGGTATGATACTTTACTAACTTTAGTTAAGTTACGCAAGTTATACCCCAATGTTCCTGAATTTGATTTAGCATGGATTAAGTTATTAAATTCTGTTAATTTAGAAAACATTGCTCAAGATTCTTTAAGTGCTGAACTTAATCTAAATTAGACTTATTTCAATCAATTTATTAATAATTAATGTAAGGTAAATTCGGAGAAAATCATGAAAAAATTAAGTTCTAAAAACCCTAAATCTAGCCTTATTTTGAGGGGATTTGGATTACTAACCTCCCTAGCTTTCTTATTGTCTTCTGGAATAGTTTTTGCTCAAAAAATTCCGCAAACTTGGTCAACAAATTCCTATAAACCACCTAAAAATATTGGCAAACCAACTAATACTTTACCCGGAGGAATAAGAGGTAGTATCTTAAGTATGATTCCTGTACTTCCTCAAGTGGAAAATACTTATTTTGGTGTGACAAAGGAAGCTTATCCAACTTTTTTGATTTATATTCCTGAATTAAATCCAGAGATTAAATACGCTAAATTTTCCTTGAAAGATACAGAGGGCAATGAAGTTTATAATAGTGATTTTGTTTTAAATACAGGGAATCAGATTATTGCTATTTCTTTACCTAAAGATGCTGGTTTAATTCCTTTAGAAATTGGTCAAGATTATGAATGGAATTTCTTGCTTTTTTCTGATTCTTTAAGAATTAATACTCCTAAGATGAATAGTTCAGGTTTAGTGAGACGAGTGGAATTACCTTCAGAATTAAAAAACCAAGAAAACCTCCCTATCACTGATGATAAACAAACTAGATTAACTCAAGCTAGGTTATATGCAGAAGCAGAAATTTGGTATGATAGTGCGGCTAATTTGGCTAAACTTTATCGAGAATATCCAGATGATTTGGATGTAAAAAAAGACTGGGATAATTTACTCAATTCTGCCAAACTTAATGGTTTAATAAATATTCCTCTTTTTTCTTCAGCTAAATAATATTAATGAGAAAAATTCATGAATTTAAAAGCTCAATTTGCGATTATTAGTGATCTTCATATTGCTATTCCCGAAACCAATTGGGACCATCAACATCGTTTTCATTTAGTAGAAGTTAGTATTCCTGCTTTAGAATTTGTCTTAAAAAAACTGGAACAATTGCCCTTAGATTTCCTCTTAATTCCGGGAGATTTGACTCAACATGGTGAACCGGAAAACCATCTCTGGTTACAAAATCGTTTGCAATCTTTGCCTTTTCCCGTTTATGTGATTCCGGGAAATCATGATATTCCCACTCCTTTAGCAACGGAAAAATCCATTGCTCCTGAAGATTTCTCCCAATATTACCAAAATTTCGGTTATCAAAACACTAATCAGCTTTATTATACTTCTGAAATTACACCGGAATTACAATTAATTGCCCTTAATTCTAATCAGTTTAGTGAGGAAGGAATACAGTTAGGTTTTGTCGATACTCCCCAATTAATTTGGCTCGAAACTGTCTTAAATGACTGCCAAAATAAGATTAAATTAGTGATGATTCATCATAATGTCATTGAACATTTGCCCGGACAATCTAACCATGAATTAGGTAAAAGATATATTTTAGAAAACCATGTTCAATTGTTAGAAATTCTGAAAAAATATGGGGTAAATTTAATTTTTACAGGCCATCTTCATGTGCAAGATATATCAGAATATAACGGTATTTATGAAATTACCACTGGTTCTTTAGTTAGTTATCCCCACCCCTATAGAATCTTAGAATTAACTACAGATAATCAGCAAAATATGGAACTGAAAATTAATTCTTTTCATCTCAAAAGTATCCCTAATTGGGAAAATTTAGCGGAGTTTTCCCGTGATTTTTTGGGCGATCGTTCCTATCATTTTATGATGAAATTATTAACCTGTCATCCCCTTAATTTACCAGTGGAAGAGGCACATTTATTAGCCCCTGATTTACGCAATTTTTGGGCAGATATTGCCGAAGGTGACGCTATTTTAGACTTTCCCCATTTTCCTCCGAAAGTAAGGCAATATTTTCAAAAATTTGGGGTGACAAATAACAATTTTATTGACAATGATACAACTTTAATTATTAAATAAAATGGTAATTAATTCGGAGAATCAATTATAATTAAATCATTTGCTTTTTAGCAATTAACAATTTACTTTAAGTTTTCATAAGGAATAAAACGATGGAATTTAACTTTTTTCAAAATTGGTATCCGATTTCACCAATAGAAGATATTGACCCGAATAAACCTACAAAAGTAACAATTTTAGGTCTTAATTTAGTTATTTGGAAAGCTAAATCAGCAGAAAAATATAGCGTATTTTTAGATCAATGTCCCCATCGTCTTGCTCCTTTAAGTGAGGGAAGAATCGACGACAAAACTGACAATTTAATGTGTAGTTATCATGGTTGGCAATTTGATCCTAAAGGTGTTTGCACTAATATTCCTCAAGCAGAAAAACCAGAAATTATTAATAGTAATAAGCAAAATTTTTGCGTCAAAATGTTTCCTTCCCGTGAAGAAAATGATTTATTATGGGTTTGGCCTGACCTAAATTCTGCGGAATTAGCTGCTCAAACCGATCTACCTTTATCCCCTCAAATTAATAGGGAAAAAGGCTTTGTTTGGAGTAATCTTGTTAGGGATTTAGAGTATGATTGGTCACTTTTAGTAGAGAATGTTGCTGATCCTAGCCATGTTCCTTTTGCTCACCATGGAGTACAAGGAAATCGCGATAAAGCAGGTCCTATTTCTATAGAATTATTAACATCTAATCGGGATTTAATTGAAGTTATTTCTAACCGTGGAATTAAGTCTAAAATTACTTTTCAACCTCCTTGTCGTTTGGAATATGCGATTAATTTTAGTGATGATAAACAAGTAGGATTGATCGCTTATTGTATTCCTGTTTCACCGGGTAAATCGCGAATTGTGGCACAATTTAGCCGTAATTTTGCTCAGAAACTGCACTATTTAACTCCTCGTTGGTGGGATCATCTTGCCAATAGAAATGAAGTCCTTGACGGCGATATGATTTTATTACATCAACAGGAATATTTATTAGCAGAAAAACAGACTCAAGAAAGTTGGAAAACAGCCTATAAATTACCCACGGGATCAGATCGTTTAGTGATAGAATATCGCAATTGGTTTGATAAATATTGCGGTGGAAAATTACCTTGGAAAAAGGTGGGATTAGCTAATATAAATAGGGATAATCTTGAAGTTAATCGGGAGGTTTTATTGGATCGATATAAACAACATACTGTCCATTGTAGTAGCTGTCGTAATACTTTGAAAAAAATCCAATTTTTGCAAGGTTTTCTTTTAGCTTATTTTGCTATTAGTGTTTCCCTTGTTTCGGTATTTCCTGATAGTATTAGGTTCAAAGTTGGCTTACCTTTAATCATTTTAGCTTTAGTTGGTTTAGGTTTTTATGGTTGGTTAAAACTGTGGTTACAACCTAAATTTTACTTTGTTGATTATGTTCATTCTGAAAGGTGATGCCCTCACCCCCAACCCCTCTCCTTGTCGGAGAGGGGAGTAAGATAGATTAAAATTTAATTTCTCATTAATTTTAATTTTTTCCAACCCATACTTGCTAAGTAAACAAGTCCAGAAACTAGGATAATTGTTGCTCCAGAAGTGAGGTTAAAACTATAGGATAACCATAAACCTATAATGTTAAAAATTACCCCTAAAATCGTCGCAATTACCATCATTTGTTTTAAATTTTTTACGAATTGACCACTAATTGCTGCGGGAATTGTTAAGAGGGAAATTACCATGATTAAGCCCACTACTCGCATCATCATTACTACTGTAAGGGCGATGGCGGCCATTAATAATAAATAAATCGTATTAACTGGCACATTTCTCACCGTAGCAAAAGTTTCATCAAAGGAAATTGCTAATAATTCTTGATATAATAACCATACAAACAAAATAATAACAAAATCTAAAGCTAGCATTATTAACAAATCGGAGCGAGGAACTGCTAAAATACTCCCGAAAAGATAACTCATTAAATCTGTTTTATAACCCGGAGTTAAGTCGATTAAAATAATACCTAAACTCATTCCAATCGCCCACATAACACCGATAAGAGTATCAGATCGTTCTTGAAATTTGCGTTGGACAATGCCCATTCCTAAAGCCGAAAAAACACTAAATAAAACTGCACCTAAAACGGGACTAAAGCGAAAAAAATAACCAATTCCAATCCCACCATAGGCTGCGTGAGCAATTCCAGCACTAATAAAAACAATGCGATTAACTACTACAAAAGTGCCAATAATTCCGCAGGCAATACTAACTAAAAGGCCTGCGATTAAAGCATTTTGCATAAAATCAAATTGTAAAGCTTCTAACATAATTTTTATAATGATTAAAACAATTCTTTAGCTATTTTTAAGACAGAATTTCGAGTAGATTTAGATAAGCGAAAATTTAGGGAATCTAACTGATCTAAAATAGGCTTTATTTCTAATAAAAAGCCCTCTTGTTTTGCCTTCAATAACACTCCTAATGTACCTGTAAAAGAAAGCCCCAATAAACTGGCATAACGTCGAGCTAAATTATCATCTAATACCAGCAAAGAATCATTTATTTCTATTGCTAAAGCTAAAGCTTCTCTTTCACCCGCTCCTAAATCTGTTACCAAAGGTAAAATATTCCTAGATTGAGCTTTTTTAATATTAATCCAAGGCAAAGAATTAAGATTAGGAAGAACTACCCCTAAATAAATACCATCTGTTAATTCATTGACAACAGATTGGGGTAAAATAATTTCACCATATAAATTAAAGAGTAAATTTAGTGTATTAGTTTGGTAAAGATATTGAATAGGTGAAGTATTAATAAGAACATTAGGCACGGGCAAAATCCTCCCTTAATTCTTCTTCGGTAAAATCAAAATTATCGACACCATATTCCGCTAATTTTGATAAAAATACAACCTTGGGAATACCGGCAAGAGTAGCCGCCGCACCTGATGATAATTTACCTAATTCATAAAGTTTAATAGCCGCAGCTAAACGCATTGTTTCCTCTAATTTTTCAGGATTAAGTTTCAATGCTAAAGCCGTTTCTTCTGCCAATGTAAAATTTATTTGAGGCATTTTTAGAAAAACTCCTTAAAACTAAAGACAAAATAAAATATATATGTTTTAATTAAACATTAATACCATAACACATTTATAAACTAAAATGAAAAAACCGATTATTCCTGTTATTCTCGCTGGTGGAAAAGGAGAAAGATTTTGGCCTCTCAGTCGTCAAAAATACCCGAAACAATTTCTCTCTTTAGATGGTAGTGGAAACAGTCTATTACAATCAACGGCTAGTCGATTATTACCACTAGCCCAAAATTGGGATAATTTATGGGTCATTACTTCTGCCATAATTTCTGAAGGAGTCAAGGAACAATTACCCCTTTTACCTGATAGTAATTTATTGATTGAACCAGTGGGAAAAGACACTGCTCCAGCGGTAACTTGGACCTGTTTAGAAATAGCGAAAAAGTACGGAAATGATGTTGTAATTGCCTTTTTTCCGGCGGATCATTGGATTGGCGATCAAGTAGCTTTTGAAAGTACAATTATCGCCGCATCTGAACTTGCCAGCAATGAAGAGGCGATCGTAACATTAGGAATTAATCCTACCTATCCTTCCACTGGTTACGGTTATATTGAAAGCGGAGAAATTAAGGGTAATTTTAATAATTTACCTGTTTATAAAGTTACCCGTTTTACTGAGAAACCTGACGAAAAAACGGCGGAATCTTTTATCAAAACCGGTAAATTTAGCTGGAATAGTGGAATGTTCATTTTTCGGGCAGAAATTGTGTTAGCTGAACTGGCAAAATATGCGCCTCAAATTTTAAATCCTTTACAAGAAAAAGGTCCATTAGCTTACTCAGAATTAGCCAAAATAAGTATTGATTATGCTTTAATGGAACAAACAGATTTAGCTTATGTTTTACCCGCTAATTTTGGCTGGGATGATTTAGGCGACTGGAATTCTTTAGAAAGATTAATTAAGGAAGATAAGGATAATGTAGAAATTGGCAATCATGTTAATTTAGATACAAAAAATAGCATTATTTATGCTAGTAATGAAAAGGAAGTAATAGTTACCATTGGTTTAGAAGATGTGGTAATTGTTCGTGAGGGAAACGCTACTTTGGTAGTAAATAAAAATCGTACCCAAGATATTAAACAGGTGTTAAAATTATTACAAAATAACCCGAAATATCAAGATTTATTGTAAAATTGTAGGGTGGGTTAGGTGGCGAAAATTAAATAACTCAAAACGAGTAAATTATTAGCCACCGTAACCCACAAAATTAATGATATAGCACTTTCGGATTAATTGTTATATACCCCCTCACCCCCCAACCCCCCTCATCCCAAAGGGAGAGGGGGAAAAGAGAGGTAAAATGTCAAATGAAAATGCTATATTTAAGAAAAAATAATTATCAAAAAACCATGTTTTCTTTAACAAAAAGTACCGGCCGACAACGAGAAATTATCGAAATTGTCTTTAGTAATGGTTGGGATTATATGAAGGGTTTATTAACAGGAGGAAAAGCTGATGAACCCCAATTACCAACCCCCGAAGTATTGCGTAAAATTTTGGTGGAATTAGGTCCATTTTACGTTAAATTTGGGCAATTATTAAGTACCAGACCTGACCTATTACCTCCTAATTATATCCTCGCTTTAACTGCTTTACAAGCACAAGTTCCGACGGTTTCTTGGAGTGAGATAGAAACGGTAATTACTGAACAAGTATCTAGGCCGATAAATGATGTATTTTCTAATATTAATAGTTCACCTGTGGCTGCTGGTTCAATTGCGCAAATTCACAAGGCAATTTTAATTACTGGTGAAGAAGTTGCCCTAAAAGTGCAGCGTCCGAATATTGACATAATTGTAGAGCAGGATATAACTTTAATTAAAGCGATTGCTGAGTTAGTTTCTTTAACAGAATTTGGGCAAAATTATGAGGTGATTAATCTAGCAGAAGAATTTACTCAAGCGGTAAAAGCTGAGTTAAATTTTACTACAGAAGCGCGTTATACTGACCAATTAAGACGCAATTTATCTAAAAGTAAATGGTTTGATAGCAAGGAGTTAGTAATTCCCCAAATTTATTGGGAGTTAACCACTGAAAAATTACTGGTGATGCAGTGGTTAAATGGTAAGCCAATTTTAGAAGCTGAAATTAACCCAGAAATTAAAACAAAACCAGAAATAACTACTCTTTTATTCCGCTCTTTTTTCCAACAATATTTTGTTGATGGCTTTTTTCATGCTGATCCTCATCCGGGGAATTTATTTTATTTAGATGAGGGAAAAGTTGCCATTATTGATTTAGGAATGATGGGAAGATTAGACCCACGAACGCAACAAATTTTAACGGAAATGTTGTTAGCAATTGTGGATTTAGACGCTAAAAGATGTAGTCAATTAACTTTAGAATTATCAGAAAGCTATCAAGCTCCTAGTTTGCCAAAATTAGAGAATGATTATGATCAAATATTACGCAAATATTATAATCTTAATCTGGCCGAATTAAACTTTAGTGAGGTATTTTATGATGTCCTGCAAATTGCTCGCAAAAATAAGATTAAATTACCGAGAAATTTAGGTTTATTTGCGAAAAGTTTGGCTAATTTAGAAGGAGTTGCTCGCAAATTTAACCCAGAAATTAATGTTTTTAATGAAATAAAACCTTTAATTACTGACCTATTTAGAAAGCAAATATTCGGTGATACTCCCTTACAAACTTTTTTAAGAACTGTCCTTGATTTAAAATCCGTTTACTTACAAACTCCCCGACAAATTGAGGTATTATTAGATAGATTCACCTCGGAAACTTTGCAGTTTAATTTAAGATTGCAAGAGTTAGAACCTTTACGCAGAAGTATAGATGATTCCGCAAATCGGTTATCATTTAGTATCGTCGTTGGTTCACTAATTATTGGTGCAGCAATTATTTCTACGGGTAGTCAAACTAGACAATTATTATTTATTAGTAATACCCTATTTGCTGCTGCTAGTTTTTTAGGTTTTTGGTTAATTATTAGTATTTTACGTTCAGGACGTTTAAAATAATAGGATTAATTAATAACCATAACGGGTGTTCCAACCCTAACTTGTTCAAACAATTTACGCACATCATTATTGCGCATTCTAATACAACCATGGGAGACAGCTTGACCGACAAGTTGTTCAGCCGGAGTACCATGAAAACCAATAAAATTCTTGCCATCGGTCCAAAATCCAATCCAACGATCTCCTAAAGGATTCTCAGGTCCGGGTCCTATTACTGTACCATTCCAAGGATGTTCCCAAGAGGGATTTTCTAACATATCAATTACCTTAAAATCACCCTTGGGAGTCTCCCAACCTTTTTTACCCACAGCAATGGGATAATTAGTAATTTCTTGGTCCCCATTATACAAATAAACTTTGCGTTGACTAAGTTTAATAACAAGACGAATATTCATCGTTTGCGATGAAGAACTAATATTTGTATCTGGAGTTTTTAGTGATGAATCTGCGGGGTTATTACTTAACAAAAAAGATTCCGAGTTTTGGCCATTTTTTATGTCCGATGCTAAGACAAAATTGGGGACAAAACAAGTTATTATATTCCCAATTAAAAGGAAAGTAGATAAATATTTTAGGTTGATATTTTTCATGTTTATTAATCTTTAAGAATGGTATAATTGAAGTTAATCTGCTATCTATTTTTAGGCCGATATTAATTCGTAAAAATTATCAAAGTTATACTTGATAATTAAAAGAAATAAATCAGGTAATTTGAGCGATAGCTATTGAGGCATTTTAGCAAAAAAGAATAGTAATAATTACCATTCTTTTTTGTTTTTCTGCCCTAATTAAATATTAGGACAAAGTCGGATTCAATCAGCAAAAATTACCATAAAGCGCGAACAGGTTTTTTCTGAACGGTAGTGGTGGTGGTGGTAGTCGAAGTGGTTGTGGGAGTGACATTCGTGGTTGTGGGAGTGACATTCGTGGTGGTGGTGGGAGTTGTGTTCACCGTCTCAGTCATAGTTCTAGTGGTTGTATTCGTCACAGTAGTGCCGCTACCGGTAACAACATTATTAGTAGCTCCGTTTTGATAAGCAACAGTGGAAACCAGCCAAACATCGCCGTCTTGAGTGCCTGTTAAATCTGCCACAATTTTTGATCCCATTTTCAATCCAAGTTGATTTTGCATACTGGAAGGCACTTTTAATTTCACCACTTCGCCACTATCTAACTTGACTGTGAGAACATCGCCTTCCATTCCCAAAACTTCGCCCATGACTTTTTTGGCAGCCATGGTGCTGGTTCTACTGGCTGCTGTTTCATAATTAAGGTCAGAAACGACCCATAAGTCACCTTCTTGAGCACCGGTTAAGGTTGCTACGATTTTATCACCAACCTTAAGACTTAATTGTTCTTGTAAACTACGAGCCACTTTTAGATTGACATCCTGTCCATTTTGTTGTTTAATTTTAACAACATCCTGATTAATACTGATAACTTGACCCGCTATTTCTTTCATGGTGGTCATCTGAGAAGTTTGAGCTATTAAGTCTCCTTGGGGGAATTTACTGCCAGTTTCGGCTACCACAGGTTTTAAGCCAACGGTGGCTAAAGATAAGAGAATCGCACTTCCCAGTAATATTTTGCTTTTAATCATTATTTCACCTAGTTTTTTCGTAAAATTTTTTCTAGTCTAATCTAAAAAAAAAAAAAAAACAAGTGATTAAAGGATAACATTGTTCCTCTTAAGCTTGGTGAGGTAGAGTCTTAAAAATAGCATTTTAAGTGATAATTATAAATTGTAAAAATGTTTTATGATAATTTATTATATTTATTAAATAATCACAGCAGAATAATCAAAACTTTGTTGATCTAATATTCTTATGAATCGTTTTTTATCACCAAATCAAAACAAACAATTGTGGTTATCTTTATTATTATTTTCTCTCTGTTATGGAGTTTTTGGTTGGCTATTTGCGGAAGGAATTCCTCACTTGACATCATGGCTTCTTGAGCAAAGCATAATTGTAAATTTACCCCTATCTACTACTTCTATTTCTGGGGGAATTAAGTTTTTAAGTATCCTATTTATTGTCATAATAACTATTGCTTTAATTGCTCCTTTTCAACTGATTTCAATTTGCTTTGGTGATTCCTTAAAATCAGAAAAAAAAGCTTTTTTTTCCCTACTAATTGGCACGAGTATTGTGATCTTACTTGTCTGTTGGTTTGAGCTTTTTGTACGTTTGTCAGTGCTATTTTCTGCTGGTATTCTTGTTCGTTTGGATTTACAATATCTTGGTTATAATAAATCGCAATCTTTTCTGATTTTGCTATTAGTTGCTCTCACGAGTTTATGGGTTGGTTTATTTGCTTTTTATTGGTTTAATTTGAGATAAAAAATAGAGTAATTAAGAAATCCGAATTATTTAAAGACTTCGGATTTCTTAAGATTAATTGCGATTAAATTAAATCTTTATGGGTAAAAGATTTCGCCTTTTCTCCCGTATAACTGGCCGCAATATGACCATTTCCCCTCAATTTATACTTATAGGTAACTAAGCCCTCTAAACCAACAGGACCACGAGGCGGCATTTGTTGGGTACTTATGCCAATTTCAGCGCCAAAACCATAACGAAAACCATCGGCAAAGCGTGTAGAACAATTATGATAAACTCCAGCGGCATCCACTTGATTTAAAAATTGTTCTGCGATTTTGATATCTTCGGTAACAATTCCATCGGTATGTTTTGAGCCATATTTATTAATATGATTAATCGCTTCTGACCCATTTTCAACTATTTTAATTGATAAAATCAAGTCACTATATTCCGTTAACCAATCTTCCTCAGTAACAGGAATAATATTATCAATAATAGCCATAGTTTTGTCATCTCCCCTCAATTCTACACCCTTTTCTCTCAAAGCTGTTGCTAATTGGGGTAAAATTGTAGATGCAATTTCCTGATGAATTAATAAAGTTTCGATCGCATTACAAGCGGCCGGATAATGAGTTTTAGCATCCAAAGTGAGAGAAATTGCCTTATCTAAATCAGCAGATTTATCAAGATAAAGATGACAAATTCCATCAGCATGGCCTAAAACAGGAATTTTCGTATTATCCTGCACATATTTAACAAAAGAATTAGAACCTCTAGGAATAATTAAATCCACATATTCATCTAATGCTAATAAACCCCGAATTTCTTCCCTAGTTGTTAATAGTTGAATCGCCGATGTATCAACGTCAGTTTTAGTTAATGCTTGCTGAATAATTTTGATTAATACTTGACAGGAATTAAGCGCTTCTTTACCCCCTTTTAAAATTACGCCATTGCCAGATTTTATGGCTAAACTGGTAATCTGAATTAAAGCTTCGGGGCGGGCTTCAAAAATGATACCTAACACTCCCAAAGGACAAGTAATCCGCTCTAAAATTAACCCAGTATCTAATTCCCTTTTAAGCTGAATTGCTCCGACGGGATCAGGTAATTTGATCACATCCCTAACACCCTCAATGGCCGCTTTTAATTTACTTTTTCCTAATTTTAAGCGCTCATATAAAGGTTTAGCAATCTGCTCAGTTTCTGCGGCTAATAAATCCGCTTCATTAGCGACAATAATTTCCTCGGTAGCTAATTCTAATTCCTGAGCAATCGCCTCTAAAGCGCTATTTCTTGCCTCAAGAGATAAGACTCCCAATTTGCGCGCACTTGCTCTTGTTTTTTGAGCAATTTCAATTAAGGAAACATTCATTAAACTTGTCATTTTACTTATTAAGTATTAGTTTTCAATTATTCTAATTTTACACTACCTTGACGCAAAATTTCCCAATTTTTTCCTGTCCATTTGGCGACCGTGGAAGGTTGACCACTACCTAAATATTCCTCATTTAAGGCTAAAATTTCGGGAAAAGCTTGATTAATGGCCTCCATAGTTTCTAAAGGTGATTGTCCTGATAAATTGGCGCTGGTAGTTGCTAAAGGACCAGTTTCCGTTAAAATATCCAGGGCAATTTTTAATTTTGGTACTCTTACACCAATGGTATTAGAATTAGTGGGATTCATGGATTTTGGCAATAAATGTGATGCTGGTAAGACTAAAGTTAAGGCTCCTGGCCAATATTCAGTCGCTATTTGTTGCCAAATGCTTATTTCTTCAGGAGTCCCTTGAAGATAAGGTTTCAAAGTATTAAAAGAGGCCGCCATTAAAATTAAAGGTTTATCTTGAGGGCGTTTTTTAAGAGTAAAAATTTCTGACGAATTTTGAGGTAAACTAGCTAAAGCAGGTACAGTATCAGTGGGAAAACTGATTACTTTACCAGAAATAGCTTCTAAAATTAATTCTTTTTGAGATACTTTCATCGATAATACACTAAAATATGAGTCAGATTTTTGAGAAAAATTAGTCTAATTTCTAGAGAAATATATAAATTTCCTAAACAGGAGCAAATCTCTTAATATTATGTATATAATATTAAGAAGATAATCTTGTATATTACCATGTCTTTACCTCGTTTAGATGGTTTAAAAATTATTTTTTTAAGCTCCCTTTAGAGAAGCAAACTTAAATTAGATGTGAATTATGACAATTTTTCCCCATGACCAATTTGTAAAAGAATATTTACCGGAATTATTCAAAGATTACGGAATCGTAACTGCAGGAGAAAATTTAAACTCAGAAATGAGGGAAATAGACGTTTTATTTATCCCTCAAAAACCCGTACCAATTACTCCAGAAACATTAGGATTATTGGGAAAATTAGCCCAAAAAACCACTTTATTTGAGGTATTTCGTAACCCCGTTAATTCGAATCAAATTAGAAGTTGTCTTGCTAAATTATTTGATTTTCATGCTAAAAAATTGAGGGAAAATCCAGGAATAAAAGAGGAAGACTTACCCCGATTATGGATACTTTCTCCCACTGTATCAAACCGGATTTTAGAGTTATTTAGGGCTAAATTAGACAGAGATTATAGTGAAACCGGTGTCTATTTATTAGGAAATGGTTTAAAAACAGGAATCGTTGTCATTCACCAATTACCAGTCTCACCTGATACCTTATGGTTAAGATTATTAGGTCGAGGAAAAGTACAAGAAAGAGCAATTTCTGAATTAAAACAATTACCAATTAATGATCTTCATCGAGATAATGTCATAGAATTAGTTTATGGATTATTTGCGATGTTAGCATTCAATAAACGAAAGCAAACTAATATTAAGGAGGATGACATCAATATGGTTAGTTTAAAGGAAATTTTCCAAGAAAGATTGGCTGAAGAAAGACAAAAAGGTGCTGAAGAAGCCTTGCAACAAGGACTGCAACAAGGTTTACAACAAGGTATTCAACAAGGTATCGAGTTGGAAAAAACCAGAATTATTCGTCAGATAAAACGAAAAGTAGGAGATATTTCTAGTGACTTAGAAACAAAAATTAGAAGTTTTAGTCTGGAAAAAATAGAAATTTTGGCAGAAGATTTATTAGATTTCAACTCCCAAGAAGATTTGTTAAATTGGTTAGACAATAATCAATAATTTTCCTAAAAATAGGGAGATAATTTATAATTTATCCCCCTATTTTTAAACTCGATAAGCTAAAGCATAACGATCAAAACCGGCTAAATCTGAGATAATTTCTATCTGATGATAAGCCCCATTTTCTGTTAGTAATTCCGCAATTTGTTCACCTTGTTCTGCCATAAATTCTATTAGCCAAACTCCGCCAGAAATTAAATATTCCGGTGCACTTTTTATTAAATATCTAACACAATCTAACCCATCTTTTCCCCCATCTAAAGCTAAATGTGGTTCATGTTTTACCACTTCAATTTGCAATTTTGGGATGATATTTGTGGGAATATAAGGCGGATTTGATACCATACCATTAAGGTCACCTTTTAAATGGGTTAAAGATGACCACCAACTACCTTGAAAAAATTTAATTCTGTCACTAAAACCTAGATTTGTAGCGTTTTCTTGGGCTATTTTTAAAGCGGCCGCACTGGTGTCAATAGCATAAATTTGCGCATTTGTCAAGTGGTCGGCTAAACCAAGGGCGATCGCCCCACTACCCGTGCCCAAATCGACCCAATTTCCGCCACCTAAAGGGGTATTAGCGGTAATTTGCACCACTAAATCAATGAGATACTCGGTTTCCGGTCGAGGAATCAACACGTCGGGTGTGACTTTGAGGACAAAATTGCGCCAAGGGGCGACACCCACCAAATATTGTACCGGTAAACGTTCCGTCAGACGACGTTCCCACAGCTGCTTTAATTCCTCAAAAGGTATAGTGAGAGGGATTTCTGACCTCTCCCCAAAAGTCCCCAGACGGAGGGAGAGATGATCAAGATGGGCGATTTCTTGTAATAACCAATCAAGTTCCGTGGCGGAAATTTGGGAGGCGATCGCCCTATTTATTGCTACATTTCGCCAATTCTGTAATTGTGGTCCCGATACAAAATTCATCTTAGGTTAATTAGCCGGTTTTTTATTTTCACGTGATTCAACAAATTGCAGGGACTCAGTGGTTGGGATTAAAATCATGTTTTGCAAAGAACTATCATCCCCAGTATTAAAAACACCAATTAGGTCCTCTAAACGTGCCACTTTTATCTGTACCAAAGGAGCGATTTCTGGTTGAGTTTGTTTTAATTGATCTAACTCTTTTTGTAAAGTAGCTTTTTCAAAAAAGAGGGGAATTTTTCCTTGATCTGTAGGTAAATAAGCTTCCTGTCCATCTTTTTTCACAGTAGCAAAAAACAGAGGAACACCTTTCCATTCAGTCACCTTTGGATCTTCGGTTTTAATAATGGTAACTGCGGAATTTACCTCAGTTTGTTGTGCTTGAAAACTAAAAAAGAGGGGACTTTCTTGATCCTTAGTTTCCATAGCAATCTGATAAATTTTACCCAAAGGAATTGGGGTAACATTATCAAAATTATTGCCAATTTCCGGATTTTTAGTTTTCAATTCTGTGACAAAATTTTGTGCATCCTTTGGACTTACAAAAACCCTCATTCTCGCTGCTTTTGGATTTTCAGTAACCTTAAAAAGTAAAGGTTCACCTTGATCATTAGTCAGACTAAAAACTGGTACTGGATCTAATTTTTGTAAAACCTGTTCTTGGGGTAAAGCTAATCCTGGTAAAATAGGAATTAACAAAGAACTTAATAAGGTACTACCGATTAAACTGAGTTTAGTTAAATTGCGTAAAAAAGATTTCATAATGTTTAATAAATGTGGTACTTGAGTAGAAGAAAATATTGGTTAATGGGCAATTTAATTGAATTTTATAATCGAGAAGATTAAAGCTTTATTGCTAGTTTTTTCCCAGATATACGTCAACATCACTGCCTAAGTTTTTTAGACTTCAAGGGAGTAAAAATAGTTCCTGAGTCTCCAAAATAGTTTTATTTTGGCAATTAATTGGTTATATTAATTACTTAAAGAGGAGCTAGTTTTGATCATAGCAAATTTATGGCAATTTGTGAAAGTTTTTTTTCAGTTATCTATCAAAAAGCTAACCTAGTTTTTTTTTAAACCTACAGAATAATTAAACTAAAATCAAGTTTTTCGTCTTGGCAAGAATAAGATAAAATCTGTCATAAAGTAGTTTTTAAAATATTAAAGTTAAGATGATTTTACCGTTAATCAAAAATTTAGAAGTTCTCGAAAATTGTTTACAACAAATCCCCCTTTTACCGGGAATTTATTTGATGAAAGATGAGCTAGGAAATATTTTATATATTGGTAAATCTAAAAAATTAAGAAATCGTGTTCGTTCCTATTTTCGAGAATCGCAAATTTTAACTTATCGTTTACATCTAATGGTGCAGAAAGTAACCAATATTGAATTTATTGTTACAGACAATGAGATGGAAGCATTAGCTTTAGAAGCGAATTTAATTAAGCAACATCAACCTTATTTTAACATTTTACTTAAAGATGATAAACGTTATCCTTATATTTGTATAACTTGGTCAGAAGATTATCCGCAAATTTTTATGACGAGAAAACGGAGAATTTCTAATAAGAAAGATCGCTATTATGGTCCTTATGTGGATAGTTTTATCTTAAAAAATACCTTAAATTTGATTAAAAATATCTTTCCTTTACGTCAAAGAAGTAAACCTTTATTTAAAGATCGACCTTGTTTAAATTATGATATTGGTCGTTGTCCGGGGGTTTGTCAAGGGTTAATTACTCCGGAGGAATATCATCAAATTATGCAAAAAGTGGCGATGATTTTTCAGGGTAGAACTACAGAATTAATCAAAATATTAAGTTCCAAAATGGAATTAGCGGCCGAGAATTTAGAGTTTGAAAAAGCGGCAATTATTCGGGAACAAATTAACGGTTTAACTCGATTAACTGGTAGTCAAAAGGTTGCTTTACCTGATGATAGTATTAGTCGAGATGCGATCGCCTTAGCGACAAATGAAGATAATTGTTGTGTGCAAATATTCCAAATTAGAGCAGGAAAATTAGTTAATAATTTAGTTTTTTTTGTGGATATTAGTAATTCTAAAAAAGATTTAGATCAGGAATATGGTCAAATTTTACAAAGGGTATTAGAGCAATATTATTGCCAAGTTGAACCGGAGGAAATTCCCTTAGAAATTGTGGTTCAATATCCCTTATCTGATCCCGATTTTTTAAGAGATTTTTTAAGTAATTATAAAAAGAGAAAAGTTACCATTACTGTACCACAAAAACAGGGTAAGGCAGACTTAATTAATCTAGTAGCTAAAAATGCTCATTATGAGTTAGAAAAAACTGAGAGGGAAGCGGAAAAAAACCTAAAAAGTATGCAAGATTTAGCGAATATTTTGGGTTTATCTAAATTACCTAGACAGATTGAAGGCTATGATATATCTCATATTCAGGGTAGTAATGCAGTTGCTTCCCAAGTTGTATTTATTAATGGTATTCCTGCTAAACAAAACTATCGTCATTATCAGATCAAAAACCCAGATATAATGATTGGTCATTCTGATGATTTTGCTAGTTTAACTGAAGTTATTGAGCGTCGTTTATCAAGATTAAATTTGTCTGAAAATAAGCCAGATTTACTGATGATTGACGGTGGAAAAGGGCAGCTTTCTGCGGTGGTAAAGGTATTAGAAAAAATGGGTTTATTTCCTGAGTTAAAAGTAGTCAGTTTAGCGAAACAAAGGGAAGAAATCTTTATTCCTTTTAATAGTGAACCTTTAAACACAAATAAAGAACAACCGGGGGTTCAATTATTAAGAAGAGTGAGGGATGAAGCTCATCGTTTTGCTATCAGTTTTCATCGTCAACAAAGAACCAAACAAGCGAAGAAATCCCATTTAGATGAGATTCCGGGATTAGGTTTCCAGAGACAAAAAGATTTATTGGCCTACTTTAATTCCGTGGACTATATTCGGGTAGCTTCAAGAGAACAATTAAAAAAAGTCCCCGGTATTGGTGACAATTTAGCCGAGGAAATTTTTAATTATTTTAATAAAGGTTGACCCTGATTAATTATAGTAATTCCAATTAAGATTAGAACAGTTAAAAAATAGGTTCGTAGTTGCGCTTTAGCGCTTCTTAGGACTAAAGTCCAACAACAAACTAAAAACTTTTGTTTAATTTTTATTTGGAATTACTATAAAATCGAATTATCAAGGGGTTTAATCATAGTTCCGGGGTAATAAAACTGCAAAATTTTCTCATTATTCCAACCCAAATTAGCGAGATTATATGACCCAAATTGACTTAAGCCAACGCCATGACCAAAACCTCCACCAATAAAAGCATAACCAGTTAATTTCTGATCTTGAGCAAAAATAGGTTCAAGATAAAATAGGGTACTAATAGGAGGACCAAAAGCGCTTCGGACATCGTTTTTCTGCAATTGAACTAGGCCAAGGTCTGTTTCTACCTCCATTTTAAGGATTCTACCAGAAGAAGATCGCTCTTTTACGGTCATATTTTTAATTAAATTAAAGTTAGCAAGTGGGTGTTTTGTCCGTTCCAAATAACGACGTAAATCCGCACTTAAATCCTCAATTTTAGCTTGTTTATTCCAGCGAAAAACATTACGGCCTGTTTCATTAAATCCCTGATTAAGATTAATAAATTTCTTAAAATTTTCTTCATCAGTTAAGGCATTTTTGTTTAAATCCCAAATTGCAGTAGGAGCATCTATAACTGATTTTAAATAAGGTCGATTTTCGCCATTCCAAATATCAGTAAAAAATGAGGTAACTCCTCCAGAAGTAGAATAATAAAGAGCGTCAACTAATTTATTTTCATAAGTTAAAACTTGTCCTTTTGTAGTATTAATGGCCTGATCTGAGCGTGTAGTTGTACCAGTTAAACCTTGATACACTTGACAATGAGTATTCGCACAAAGTTGATAATTATCAGCTTGAAAACGACGCAAATTTCTGAGTGCATAGGTGCGGGCAATAATGGTTTGCGCTTTTACGGCTTCTGTCGGGGCATTTGGACCAATTTCATGGGGTACAACTCCTCGTAAATAAGTTTCTAAAGGTACTTTATTAACGAGGGTAAAATTACGATATGAATTGGGTTGCACTTTAAGACTACCACCATATAATATCTCATTATTTTGATTTTCTTTGACTTTAAATAAATGATTAGGAGTGTTAATCTCTAAGGTTTCGGCCCTATATATTTTGTCATTAATTTTCCAAGAAACTTGGGGAATTTCTGTTAAGATTTTAGAATCTAAATAGGGTTCAGAATAACCTTGATCTTGTAAAGATTTTAATAGTAACCTCCGTATTAAAGGAGTTTGATAAACATCTCTTTTCGCCCAAACTTGCCAGCGTTCTGGTTGAGTTATTTCGACTTTTATGCCTAATTTTTTCCATTTTTGAGCGCTATCTTCTGCGGTTTCAAATGTTCCCTGATTACTAAGAACAACTATTTCCGAAAGTTGGGGACTAGCCAGAGCTTTTTTATCTATTTCTAGGGTAATTTGTGGAGCAGAAATAGTCTCAGAATTGTCAGGTAATTTAATTGTCAGTAAATTATTTTCCGTGGCAGAAATGATTAATTTGCTGTCAATATTTTCACCTAAACGCTGAATAATTCCCACTGTTATTTCTGGTTCTAGGGGTTTTTCTGGTTGAGATATAGCTATTTGAACTGTTAAAAATAAACTAAAAATAGCTAAACTTATTACTTTAATTGATTTCAATTTTGGCTACTCCTTAACACGCAAAAAAAAACACAGTTAATAATTAAGTAATAGATAATTGTTAATTATCTATTACTGAGGGACTAACTCGAAACTGGAATGAGAACTTCACCTCTCATTAATCTTTGGGCGGCATCTAATAAAACTTCATCCATATAAGGTTTGGTAAAGTATCCTTTTGCACCCTTGTCAGCGGCCATGCGACGATGACGTTCAGCACCCCTTGAAGTTAACATCGCCACAGGAATTTGACTAAGTTTTTCATCAGTTTGCAAATTAGTTAACAGGTCTAAACCGTTCATGCGCGGCATTTCAATGTCACAGAATACCACATCACAATACAGCCCGTCATTAAGTTTATCCCAAGCTTCTTGGCCGTCACGGGCTTGTTCGACTTGATAACCGGCGTTTTGGAAGGTTGAGGAGAGCAATTCTCGCACCACGACAGAATCATCAATAATCAAAACCGTGGGAATATCATTAATGGAACTGACAATTCCCGAAGCCAACGGCTGTTGTTGTTCTTCTTCTAAGCGCTGTTGCGACTTAGCTTTCTTTTTACCTGGTTTGCGGCTACTATGGGACAGTAAAACATCGCCCTTCATCATTCTAGCAGCCCCTTCTAACAAGGCTTCTTCGAGATATGGTTTGGTAAAGTAAGCACTCGCACCTAATTGGGCGGCCATTTGTTTGTGTTTTTCAGCACCCCTTGAAGTTAGCATCGCGACGGGCAAATGATTGAGTTCCTCATCAGCAATAATCTTAGAAAGTAATTCCAAACCGTCCATTCTCGGCATTTCAATGTCACAGAAGACCATATCGCAGGGCAGTCCTGAGCGCAGTTTATCCCAAGCGTCTTGACCGTCACGAGCTTGTTCGACACGATAACCGGCTTTATTAAAGGTCATGGACAACAGTTCACGAACCGTAATGGAGTCATCAACAATCAAGACCATGGGTTCGGTTCTGACTTCAGATTCTGCGGGTTCGATCACCATCGCATCCCAAAGGCCGCCCACTTCATGGCGTATGCGACCTTGGGCAATATCAAATAATTCCAGGACATCCACAATGCCCATAATCCGACCATCCCCTAAAACCGTTGCACCGGCGATACCGGGGGATTTCGGTACTGGCCCTTGAATTTGTTTGATTACGATTTCTTGTTCACCAAGCACTTGATCGACTTGAACGGCAAAAGAATTACCACCACTGCGCAAAATGACAATGGAGATCATATCGTCTTCTCGTTTACCTCCGTAAAGATTACCTCGGCCGATTTGACGATTATATTTCAGCAACTCAGTCAGGGGTTTAAAAGGAACTAAATTATTACGCCAGGGAATGACTTTTTCGCCCTTGTCATTGGTTTTAATTTCGGCGGGGAAGAAGTCTTGCATATCTTCCACACCGTCCATGGGAAAAGCAATTCTGTGGTGAGCGCTCAAGCAACACAGCGCTTTAGAAATGGTCAGCATTAAGGGGAGACGAATGGTAAAGGTGGTGCCTTTGCCCATGTGCGATTCGATGCTAACAGTCCCGCGAATTTCGTTTAAGGCCGTACGTACCACGTCCATGCCAACCCCCCTACCAGCGAAGTCATCAGCCTTCTCTTTGGTACTAAAACCGGCATGAAAAATTAAATCAAAAGCCTGTTGATCCGTCATGGTGGTGGATTGATATTGGCTGATTAAACCTTTTTCCACCGCTTTCCGTTTGACTATATTGACGTTAATACCAGCACCATCATCGGAAACGGTAATAATGGTTTGGTTTCCCTGAACATAAGCACCCATGGTAATTTTACCCACCGCAGGTTTACCTTTACTTTCGCGTTCGGAGGGAGTTTCAACCCCGTGGGTTAGCGCATTATTAATCAAGTGAGTCATGGGGTCGAACAAATGTTCAGCAATCATTTTATCAATTAAGACATCCCGACCTTCAATAATTAGTTCAGCTTGTTTTTTCAACTGCACTGAAACCCGTCTGACTGCAGCCCGCATTCGATCGGCGGTTTCGGCAAAGGGGACCATGCGAGACTTATTTAAGCCTTCTTGAAGTTGGCTGGTGATTTGTCGCAAGTTACGGCTGACTTGTTCGGTTTCATCCACCAAGAATTGAATGTCAGATGAAGATTCCCTAACCCTTACGATTAATTCAATCATTTCTTGGGATAACAGGTGGAAACCCGTGAAACGGTCCATTTCTAGGGGATCGTAATCTTGGCTTAAGGTCGAATTGCTAGAGGGGTCAAGTCTGCTTGAACCTGAATTACCATGACGCACTCCTTCCCTGGCGGCCAATAATGAACTTTCTAGCAAAGTACGTTCATAAAGGTCTTGCATCCTTGCTCCCATTTCACTGAGATTGCCCACGTGATTGAGTAAATTTTCTAAAAATTGCCTCATTCTTTCTTGATCTTGTTCGAGGCTATTTTTATTGACGACCAATTCCCCCATAAGGTTGTTGAGATTGTCCAGTTGTTTGACAGGGACTTTCATGGTCTGTTCAAAGCCTGATTTATTAGCCATGGAGTTAATGGCTGTACCAGCTCCGGCCACATTGGGGCTGGACTGTTGGAGCATGGCTTCTAAGTCAGCAAAATCCTCATCTTCGAGATCAGGTTGACTTACTTGAGTGATTAGATCGAGGCCAGATTCTAAGGCTGGCGCTTCAATGAGCGCGACTAAATCTTCAAACTTAAAAGCTTGGATTGCTTCTGTCTTGCTAATTAAGTCTTCTAGTTCTTCTAATTGTTCATAAAAATAACTAATTTCTTTTTTTTGATCGCCAATGTCTTCTGTTAAGAAATCAGACATATCTAGGTCTAAATCGGCGCTTGTTTCACCTTCCTCTAAACTGGCAAACAAGTCATCAAATTCGTTTTCTGAAGAGGTATTTTCTTCACTAAATAAACTTTCGATTTCAATTTCCGTTGCTTCACCTTCCCCAAATAAATCATCAACATCGGTCTGTGCATCAGCGGTTTTGCTCGTCGACCATTTTTCACCCTCTAAGTCTTCCTCGTCAAATAAATCATCAATGTCGGTTTCCCAATTTCCGAATTCCTCTTGCTTTTTTTCAGTTTCTAAGTCTTGATCGCCGAATAGATCATTAATATCTAAATCTGATTCTAATAAAGCATTTTTCTGCCTTGCTTCTTCACTTTCAAAATGTTCATCAAAGGAAAAATCTTTACCAAATAAATTGGTAGTATCTTTTGAACCTAAAGGTAATTTCTTCGCTTTTCTTGATTTAGGTTTTAAATTAAGAGATAATTCATCGCCAAAAACTTCCCCAGAATTAACTTTCGTAATTTTGGGATCAATCACAGGTTCGGTTTCCAAGTCTGTGTCATCAAAGGAAAAATCCTCCCCAAAAAGTAACATGGTATCCTTACCTGGAGTAGATTTTTTCTTATCTTTTTTCTGGTTTTCTTCTTCTAAGGAAAAATCTTCCTCAAACATTTTACTAATGGATAATTCTAAATCTTCTTCATCCTCTTCAGCTTCTTCTTGGCCCAATGGTTCAGATTCGCTGGACAAGGAAAATTCATCATCGAACGAAAAATCATCCATGTCTAAGGAATGTATTTCATCATTTTCGTCAAAAGGATTGGGCTCTAATTTTTGATTTTCTTCCTTGTCTTCTTGGTTACTTTTTTGAAATGAAAAATCTTCGCCAAATAACATTACTGTTTCTTGACTTCCTAATGTCCTTTTTTTTCTGGTCTTTTTCGGATTAATCTGAATTAAACTTAATTCTTCGGCAAATAAATCATTGAGTTCGTCATTTTCGGCGGTTTTTCCTTGTTGATAACCATGATAGGTATCTGATAATTCATCACTACTAATTAGCTCTCCTTGTTGCCAATTATCTTCTAATTCATTAGAGACTTCAAAGACATCGGCTAAACTGTTTAAATCTTGAGCATCTACTTTTGGTAATTCTCGATGGTTTTTATGGGAAGACGTACTTTTTCTGCTATAAGTATCTAATTTATCTTTTATATTGGCCATTTTTTTCGGTTTTTCGGCTTTTATTTTTAGTTCTGCTAATTCTTTTAATTGGGGACTAATTACTATTTCATTACATTTATCTTCGACAACTAATTCGGTTATTTTTTTTACTTCTTGAACTATTATTTTAATTATTTGTTGATAGTTATCATGATCATTATTAAGCACTCTTTTGGCCGTGGCCAATACTTCTCCCCAACCCGCAATGTGGGCTTTTCTCCCTAGTAGCCCTATTTCATCACAATGTTTTTGTAATTCAGCTTTTTTAGTGATGGCCTGTTCCTGTTTAGAAATTTCTAAAATTTCTAGTAGTTTAACTAATACTTGTTTCTGAAATTGAGCTCGAAATTTTGGTTGTAAACTTCTAGTTTGGCTATTTTCTGTGGCACTTTCTATATTATTCACGGCTATCTTACCTAGACTTTTTAGTAAATTAGGGATTTTTTTATGGACTTAAATATAATCTCTGCTGTTGCTTATGCTTGACTTTTTTTGAGCTTCAGTTCGGGATTTCTTTCTATTCTACCAAATTATTCTTAAAACTACATTAGCTATTTATTACTATTTACCATTGATTCTGGGATTTCTTTGTTTAAACAGTAATAAATCAAAAGCTGATCCAGATCGCTTCTGTATTTAGGCTTAATCTTCGAGACGATAACCAAATTCGGCTAATTGTCGTCGAGATTCCCGCCATTTTGGCTCAACTTTTACAAATAATTCTAAATACACTTTTCCTAAGATTAATTTTTGAATTTGTTCGCGAGCTGCTGAACCAATTGCTTTTAACATACTACCTTTTTGGCCAATTAAAATGCCTTTTTGCGAATTTCTTTCAACATTGATCGTGGCTAATACTTTGGTGATTTCGGGCAATTCTTCTACTTTGTCGATGGCGATCGCCACGGAATGGGGAATTTCCTGTCGAGTTAACAGCAAAATTTGCTCTCTGATTAATTCACCCATAATAAATCTTTCGGGTTGATCGGTGACTAAATCAGGAGGATAATAATAAGGACCGGTTTCTAATTTCTCAATGAATAAATTTTGTAATTGGTCTAATCCATCTCTATTTAAAGCCGAAAATTTAACTACAGGCCAGTTTTTTTCCTGAGCTATTTCTAAATAAGTTTGATCGATTTCTTGATAATTTTCTGATTGTAAATCTACCTTATTTAAACCTAAAATTACCGGGTTTTTCGTCCGAGATAAAAGTTCAATAATAAAGCGATCTCCTCCACCTAATTTAGTCGAAGAATCCACTAAAAATAAAATTAAATCTACAGCATTAATAGCACTGGTGGCATTTTTAACAATAATTTTACCTAATTCATGATGGGGTTTATGAATCCCGGGAGTATCCACAAAAATTATTTGAGCTTGATCGGTGGTTAAAATACCCTGTAATCTATTTCTAGTCGTTTGAGAAACACTGGAAGTAATCGCAATTTTTTGGCCGACTAATTCATTCATTAAGGTGGATTTTCCCACATTAGGACGACCGATAATAGCGATAAAACCGGATTTAAAATCAGAAGGAGCAAGGGGAATAGCAAAGTCAATCATAGTTTAATTTGGTGATTATTTTAAGATAAAGTAAGGGCTTAAACGCCAAAAATGAGGACCTAAATAGGAGAGTGATAATCCATAAATCCCATACCGAATTTACTAGCTAAACTAGGACTAAAAGGAATGATAATAGCTAACATTAAAAGGAAAGCAAATAAGGCTAGAAATGCCCTTTTATCATCAGGTTCAGTCAATTCATTAAGACTAGGTCGTTCCAACTCTCTTTGTAAAAAGAGGACGATAATCGCCCAATAAAAAGGCAGAGAATTCGTGAAATTAAAGAAGCCGATCAGTGTCAAAATTACTAAGCTAATAATAGTAGTTCTTCGCGCTATTTTTCGACCATAAACAGCTTGCATAATTCTACCGCCATCTAATTGGCCAGCAGGTAATAAATTAAGAGCAGTAATCACTAAACCTAACCAACCAATAATAGTTAAAGGATGCAGATTAATTACCTGTGATTGTAACTCAGTTCCTAAAATTAATTTAGCTAAAGTTCCCACTAAAAGTGAACCCTGTAAAAAGTTAGTTGGTACTTGAAAAACACTACTGGAATCCGACAAAATTAAGCCCAGAAATAGGAATATAAATGAGACAATTCCTCCTGCGGCCGGACCTGCAAACGCAATGTCAAATAAGACCGTTCGATTGGGAATTAAAGACTCAAAACGAGTAATTGTTCCAAAAGTTCCCATTTGCCAATTCGGGATTAAAAATGGCCAACTTAACCGAATATTATGACGTTTAGCCATAAAATGATGACCAATTTCATGACTAGCTAAAATCGTCCAAATTCCTAAACTAAAGGGAAGCACTTCTTTAAATCGACCTAACTCACTAAAAAAGTCAAAACCTAATAATAATGAACCTGCTTCCATACTTGTCACAATGGTAGCGACTAAAAGGACGATGGCGAGGTTTTTTTGAGCCAAAGTTGTCGGTTGAGGATCGTTACTGCTAGGAAGTACAATGACGACGGGTTTTTCTTCGGGACTTTCCACTAAAAAAAGACGATATTTTTCGCCTAAACGTTCTTTTAATTTAGCGGAAAGTTTACCATAAACTTGGTCAGATTCCCCCCTTAAATTACCCCGAAAAATCGCTCCTTCTTGATAGGAAATGGTTTCCGTGGCAAAAAAGGTATCAATGCCAAAAATCCCTTTAATTTTCTTTAAATCCTCGTCTGATATGGGTAATATTTCGGGATTTGGTATTACTTTAATCGCGATTTGTTCAGCTTCTTCTTTTAACTTTTGTGCCGCTTTTTCTTTCAGAATTAGGTCTTGACCAGCAGCTCTTAGCTTAGTTCCTAACCAAATATAAATCCCCGCTGAAGCTATTAAAATAAACAGCATAATGCTTAAATTTATGGAAATTTTCAGGGCATATAAAGCAAAAAATATTAGCCAGGGAAGCATTAAAATAGCTGATTGTAACCAAGCTAAAATTCCTAATTTTCCGTAAACTTTTGCTCTTTTATATCCCCAAGCAAGAAAACCACAACCTGCTAGGGTTATTATTAATAAAAAGGTTGTTTCTGGATTGTTTAACATATTTCTTAATGGTGATTAATAATCATAAATGTTATTATCAGTTATCAATTATCAGTTATCAGTTATCAGTGACTACCGTTGGTCTTCAGTAGCTTGAATTTAGTCCTGATTGGGAGTTAGGAATTAGGAATAAAAACCTAATTATAGTAATTCTAATCTTAATTAGAATATTAAAAAAATAGGTTCGTTGTTGCGCTTTAGCGCCGCTCTTGAATAGCGCTTCCAACTATTGAATTATTCAAATGATCTTGTTTAATTTTTATTGGGAATTATTATACCTATTAATTATTAAGAATTACCTAATTTCTAAGGCCTTTCTCAAGTTTCCTTGATATTTTTCTAATAACTGTGAACCTTCTTCGGCCTCTACTCCTGTCCAGTGCATCAATAAAGCTAATTTGACTTTGCGGCCACTACGCTCCAACAAAAAACCCGCATCTTCACGATTCAGTTCCGTTAAATCTTGAATTATTCTTAAAGCTCGATCGTGGAGTTTGGTGTTTGTGACTGCCACATCAATCATGCGATTGCCATAAACTTTGCCTAACCCCACCATCACACTGGTAGAAATGATGTTTAGAGCCATTTTGGTCACTGTTCCTGCTTTCAACCTAGTTGAACCGGCTAAAATTTCTGGACCGACTAACAAGCGGATATCAACGTCAACATTAATGGGAACTTGTTCAGAAGGTACACAACTAATGAAAACTGTCACCGCTCCCCTTTGCACAGCTGCTTGTAAAGCCCCATGAACAAAAGGGGTTGTTCCTCCCGCTGCAATGCCGATTACTACGTCAAGGTCCGTAATATGTCGTTGGGCGATCGCACTTTCCCCGTCTTCGGCCCGATCTTCCAAGTCTTCTGAAGAGCGAATCAAAGCCCCGGCTCCTCCCGCAATAATTCCCTGCACCAATTCGGGGGGAGTGCAGAAAGTGGGGGGACATTCCGCAGCGTCTAAAACCCCCAAACGGCCGCTAGTTCCCGCTCCCACATAAAACAATCTCCCACCGTGTTTTAAGGCTTCGGTGGCCAAGTCAATAGCCTGTGCTAATTCAACACGAGCCGAGGCGATCGCCTCAATGTTTTTTTGATCTTCTTGATTAAATAAATCGACCAATTCCAAAGAATTTAACTGGTCTAAATTAGCACTATTGGGGTTAACTTGTTCAGTGAGAAGGTGGCCGCGAGACTGTAAATTGTTCATAATAACTATAATAAATTTTCTAGTTGACGACGAATCCGATCCAATTCACTGGTTGAATATTCAGAAGCAGATTGAGGTTGTTTTTTCATTTCAGGATTCCAATCGGGATCTTCCACATTATTTTCTGGAGGTACAGCCAACATCCCTGTTTCAATGACCTGATATTCATAACCGGCACTAGCGCAAAATTCTTCAATTTCTTCGCTATCAAAAGCTTCAACGGTGGGACTGGGAAAATCTTGAGCTTCTAACAGGATACCAAAACGAGTGGCATCATCTTCATCTGTGAATACCAAAACAATGTTTCGATCGCCCACTTGAAGAGTATGGATACCTTCATTTTCGGTGCGGGCATTGAATAATAACACATATACAATTTGATGAGGAATCCGATCCAATTCACTGGTTGAATATTCAGACGCAGATTGATGTTGTTTTTTGACATCAGGATTCCAATTGGTATCTTCCGGTTCGTTAGAAGAATATTCTGACTCAGAGGGGGGTTGTTTTTTTCCATCCGGATTCCCATCGGGATTTTCCACATTATTTTCTGGGGGAACAGCCAACATTCCCGTTTCAATCAACCGACATTCATAACCTTTACTTTTGCAAAATTCTTCAATTTTTTCACGATCAAAAGCTTGCACAGAAGGAGAGGGAAAATCTTGAGCTTCTAACAGGATACCAAAACGGGTGGCATCATCTTCCTCAGTAAACATTAAAACAATGTTTCGATCGCCCACTTGACGAGTATAGATACCTTCATTTTCGGTGCGGGCATTGAATAACAACACATATACAAGCATAAAGGACAAGGAATAATTGACAATTAACAAAGAACAATTGACAATTATAACATTTAAGTATTGACAATTAACAAATAGGAATAGAGTTAAGTATTTAAAAACTGGCCATATTTTTGGTGTGAAGTGCAATAGACATCGGGGAAAAATTTATAGTAATTCCCCTTAAGATTAGAACAGTTAAAAAATAGGTTCGTTGTTGCGCTTTAGCGCTACCTTCTGTAGGGGGCAACGGCCGTTGACCCCCTACAAAATTGCCTAGGATTTAACTAAGAGGATCAATTCCATGACTTCTTAACAATTCGGCTAGTCGATCAGCGCGTTGCTTTTCAGAGTCAGCGCGTTGCTTTTCAGAGTCAGCACGTTGCTTTTCTTGTTCGGCCTTTTCGTCTCCTGTTAATAGGGGTTGACGATGGCGATCGCACCAACGCAACCAAGTATAATGTTTACCTTCAAAATTACCTGACCAAAGAGTTAAACCCAATTCCACACTAGAAAGCCAATAATCCTGTAATAAATAATAGCGTCCTCCCTTTAATTCGTGAATATAGAGGGTAGTGTCTCCTAAAAAATGAAGGGGGTCAAAAACCACATAATAGGGGACACCTGCGGTAGCGTAATCAACCAATTTGGACGTTAATTCATTGCCCACGGTATTGGATACAATTTCAATGGCCACTTCGGGAAGTTTACCAAAATTCCAAACAAAATAGGAACGATTACGCTTTTCAGACCAATCTTCGGGAATTGTTACCCCCAAACTTAGCAAAACATCGGGTACAAGGGGAGGTTGTTTAGCTGCGTAAAATAAGCCAACATTCGCAGTGGCTAAAAAAGGTTGTTCTCTGATTAAAGAACTATATAAAGAAACAGTCAATAAACGCTGTTGTTTTTCGGAAATAAGATTATCCACAGGTGTACCATCTTCAATAATAATATTACTGACATCAGGAAACGGCAATTCCTCCCATTCGATTTCTTGAGGAGAGCAATTTTGATTAATAATATTTGGTATCGGAGTTTGAACCATAATTAACCAGATTAAATTCTATTATTTAATAATAAACCTTTTTTAAAGTAGCAATTAGTATGTCATTAGAAGAAAACTCTCAAACATTACGCCATCAAGTACAAACCCTAGCTAATGATTTTATAAATCAAGCTGATCCCTTGGGCTGGTTTGATGTTTTATATCAAAAAGCTAACGGTGATCATTCCCAAATACCTTGGGCGAGAATGACGGTTAATCCAATATTGGCGGAGTGGATGGAAGAAAGTAGGACTAATCCAGAAGGAAAAACAGCTTTAGTAATTGGTTGTGGATTAGGAGATGATGCCGAGTTTTTAGCAAAACAGGGCTATAACGTGACTGCTTTTGATATTGCACCGACAGCAATTAATTGGTGTCAGCAAAGATTTACTAATAGTAATGTTAACTATTTAATTGGCGATTTATTAGCAGAAAATCTGGATTGGCAGGGTAAATTTGACCTCGTTTTTGAAGCACGAAATATTCAGGCATTACCTTTAAATATTAGGGAAAAAGTCATTAAAAATATCGCCAATTTTGTCAAACCAGAAGGAACATTATTAGTAGTAAATAGATTAAGGGAAACAGAAACAGAAATATCTGGACCACCCTGGCCCTTATCAGAAGGAGAATTAAATCAGTTTAAAAAACTGGGTTTTCAAGAACTTAACCGGACTATTTTTGAGGAAAAAGAAATTATTAATGTGCGCATAGAATACCAATTGATAATTGATAGTTGATAATAAATGTAGGGTGGGCAGTTTTAATTTAAACTTAAATAACTTAGCCTAAATTTCTCAAAAAACTGCCCACCTTGCCCATGTATAAAATAATTAAATGCTCAAAACAGGGAAATTAACCACTTCTGAAATACAACAATTAACACCGGTTTATTTAGCTTATATTGGTGATGCTGTTTATGAATTATATATTAGAAGCCGTTACCTCTTGCCTAGAGCGCGGATGTCTGATTATCATAAACAAGTAGTAACTCAAGTGAAAGCGGAAACACAAGCTAATCAACTGTTAACCCTTGAACAATACTTGACTGAGACAGAAAAAGACCTGCTCCGTCGTGGTAGAAATGCAGCAACCAAAGGTCCGCGACGGTTAGCTCCTGAAATTTATCAACAAGCTACCAGTTTAGAAGCTTTAATTGGTTATCTTTATCTTACTGACCAAGAACGCTTAGATCAGTTATTATCCCACTTAGAATTAGAACAAGTTTAAACCCATGGTCAAACCCCCTACACCCAAAACAGGTCCTTCTAAACCCAAACTTAATCCATCTCACCAGATGGTTAAACCTTTGAAAAACCTGTCTGCTCCCTCTTCCTTTAAACCCAGTCAACCTTCGGAGGAGTCTGACACTGATAATGATTTAGTTTATGGTCTTCATTCCGTGTTGGCGGTATTGAACAGCGATCGCAATTTGAACCGCATTTGGATTACCGCTAAACTCAAACATGATCACCGTTTTCATAGTCTGATTACGGAGGCAAAAGCCAATGGTGCTGTCATTGATGAAGTTGACCTCCTGCGTTTAAATCAAATTACTAACGGTGCTAATCACCAAGGTGTAGCGGTTCAAGTGGCTCCCTATTCCTATTTAGAATTGGATGATCTGATTAGTAAAGCTAAGGCATCCAGTGATTCCCCCGTCATTATTATTGCTGACGGAATCACCGACCCCCACAATTTGGGAGCAATTATTAGAACTGCTGAAGCTTTAGGAATGCAAGGTTTGGTTATTCCCCAACGTCGTGCCGTGGGAGTTACGTCAACGGTGATGAAAGTAGCTGCGGGAGCTTTGGAAAATTTCAATGTAGCTAGAGTCGTCAACTTGAGTCGCGCTTTAGAAGACTTGAAAGAAGCCGGTTTCTGGATTTATGGTACAGCTTCCGAGGCCAATAAATCCTTACCTAGCGTTAAATTTGACGGGGCGATCGGCTTAGTGGTTGGCGCAGAAGGCGAGGGCTTGAGTATGTTAACTCAACGTAACTGCGATTTCCTCGTTTCCATCCCCCTCAAGGGTAAAACCCCCAGTCTTAATGCTTCCGTGGCCACGGCGATCGCCCTTTATGAAATTCATCGTCAACGTTTAGGCAACCAAATTAAAATGAATTAACAATTAACAATTAACAATTGCTGAAGCTACTGTATTTAGTCTAGTGTAAGGGTTAACGGCCGTTAACCCCTACTGATAACTGATAACTGATAACTGAATTACCTCTTGACAAACTACCTAAAATGTGCTTAGGCGAGGGAGATTTTTCCCTTTGTTTAAGCATTTATTATTATATAATCATATAGCATTTTCTGATTCAGTGTTATATACCCTCACCCCCCAACCCCCCTCATCCCAAAGGGAGAGGGGGGAAAAAAGAAGCAAAATAGCAACTAAAAATGCTATAAATGGATTTACCAAACATAGAAATTAAGCCTTTTTTTACTGCTATTTATTAAGTTTTAGGCAAATAATTACCTTAATTTAGATTAAGAAATATTTTAGAATAGACAAACAAGAAACAACTTAATAAATAATAACCAGAAGATAATGTGCTAATCTTTGACAAATTAAAGAACTAAAATTTAATCATGTTTAAAAATAAAGGAAATTTTCTCCTCTTAACTCTGTTGATCTTAGTAACGGCTTTAACAGCTTGTACTCAACCTACTAATACTACCAAGACAGAAACTAAACCAACGGCCACCAATAGTCGTTTAGATACGGTGAAAACTCGTGGAAAATTAATTTGTGGAGTTAATGGTCAATTGCCTGGCTTTAGTTTTGTCGATCAAAACGGTCAATATTCTGGCATGGATGTAGATATCTGCAAAGCTGTCGCTGCGGCTTTATTTGATGATCCAACCAAGGTGGAATACCGTAATTTGAGCGCTCAGGAGCGTTTCACGGCTGTTCAATCGGGGGAAGTTGACCTTCTCGCCCGGAACACAACTTGGACAATTAGTCGAGATACCTCCGTCGGCATGGAATTTGCTCCCACCACCTTTTATGATGGTCAAGGAATCATGGCCACTAAAGCTAGTGGGGTTAAGTCTTTAGACGACTTGAGTAATAAATCCGTTTGTGTGCAGTCTGGGACAACCACAGAATTAAACCTGACTGATCAAATGCGCAAACTAGGTTTAAGCTATATTCCCGTCGTATTTGACGATGCTGATGCTATTTATGCTGCTTATCAAGAAGGACGTTGCGATGCTGCGACTTCCGACCGCTCCCAACTGGTTGCTCGTCGCGCCATTCTGCCAAATCCGGGGGATCATGTCGTCTTAGATATGGTACTTTCCAAAGAACCTTTAGCTCCCATGGTGGTAAATGGTGATTCACCTTGGTTTGATACCGTTAAATGGGTAACCTTCTCCTTAATTCAAGCCGAAGAATTTGGCATCAATTCAAAAAATCTGGCTACTTTTACCAATACCGAAGATCCCAGCATTCGGCGTTTTTTGGGTTTAGAAGGTCAATTAGGCACAGATATGGGATTACCTAACGATTTTACCGCTCGAATAATTAAGCACGTCGGCAATTATGGCGAAATTTACGATCGCAACATTGGCAAACCTTTTCAATTAGAACGCGGTCCGAATAAATTATGGACAGAAGGTGGTTTATTATATTCTCCTCCTTTCAGATAATAATTTTCGTTGTTGTGCTTTCTTTTTGTGGGGCTAGAGCATCAACAACGAACCAATAACCACAAATAACCCCGATTTACTAATGAATGAAGAAAAAATGTTATCTTTTTGTGGGGCTAAAGCCCAACAACGAACCAATAACCACAAATAACCCCGATTTACTAATGAATGAAGAAAAAATATTATCTTTTTCTTGGGCTAGAGCATCAACAACGAACCAATAACCACAAATAACCAAGATTTACTAATGAATGAAGAAAAAACACCATTATGGCGAGATGAGCGTTTTTGGCAAATGGCGGGACAAGTTCTAATCGTAATTATTTTGTTAATAATTATTAGTTATTTTGGCAATAATTTGAACCAGAATTTAGAACAATTAGGGATCAAATTTGGCTTTGATTTTCTCGATCGCCCTGCTTCTTTTAATATTGGTGATAAAGTTATAACTTATCAATCAACTGATCCTTATAGTAAAGCAATTTTAGTAGGATTACTGAATACATTACGAGTGTTATTGATCGGAATTATTCTGGCTACATTTTTAGGTATTATGATTGGGATTGGACGCTTATCTGATAATTGGTTAGTGCGCCAGATTAGCTCAATTTATGTGCAGACTTTGCGAAATACTCCCCTATTATTGCAACTATTTTGCTGGTATTTTGCCGTATTTTTAAAATTACCTAAAATCGAGAATCCTCTGACTTTTCTTAACTCTATTTATCTGAGTAATCGGGGGATGGATATTCCTTGGCCAGAGAATACTACGAAAACTTGGTTATCCTTAGCTTTGATATTTATTAGTATTATTGTTAGCCTTTTGTTGTGGTGGAAACGTCTTAAACTTATCGAAAATGAGGCCAAGTCAGGGAAAAATTTGCTTTATATTATCCTCGGACTTTCTGTCTTCTCTTTGTTAATTTTAATCTTTGGTTTAGACTGGAAAATCCCCCAATTAAATGCACAAATTGGTTTCATAAAAGGGGGTTTAAATTTATCTCCTGAATTTGCTACCATTTTATTTGGCTTAACATTTTATACCGCAGCTTTTATCGCCGAAATAGTCAGAGCAGGAATTCAATCAGTAGATAAAGGACAAACAGAAGCAGCGAAAGCATTAGGATTAAAGTCAGGTTTAATCCTGCAATTGGTGATATTTCCCCAAGCATTAAGGGTGATAATTCCACCATTAACCAGCGAATTTGTTAACCTCGCTAAAAATTCAAGTTTGGCCGTGGCCATCGGTTATAATGATATTTATGCTGTCGCAAATACCACCTCAAATCAAACAGGTAAAGCGATAGAAATGTTATTAATAGTAATGACAACCTATCTAATAATTAACCTAATTATTTCATCAATTATGAATATTTTTAATCGTTTAGTACAGATAAAAGAGAGGTAAAATAAGTTATTATGATACAACAATTATCATCTCAAAACATAACCTATCCTGACAGTGACGGAGCAGCAATGGCCGATAATACTAAACAATTTAGATGGATTGTTACTATTAAAGAAAACCTCGAAATATTATTTGCTAATAATGCCGATATTTTTGTGGCCGGTGATTTATTATGGTATCCTGTCGAAGGTAATAATACCATTAGAAAAGCTCCTGATATTATGGTAGTCTTCCAAAGACCAAAAGGCGATCGAGGATCATATAAACAATGGGAAGAAAATAATATTAGTCCTCAAGTGGTATTTGAGATATTTGCTAACGGAAATACCTGGCAAGAAATGCTGTTTAAAATGCGTTTTTACCAAGAATATGGAGTGGAAGAATATTATATTTATGATCAAAATCAAATAGAATTAACTGGTTTTCAAAGGATAAATAATACTTTAGAAATAATCGAACCAATTAATAATTGGGTGAGTCCAATTTTAGGAATCAAATTTGAGTTAACACCCGAAACATTAGTAATATATTATCCAGATGAACGAAAATTTATGACCACCTTAGAATTAGAAGAAATTAGACAACAGGAAAAATTAAGAGCAGATCAAGCAACTTTAGAATTAGAACAGGAAAAATTAAGAGCAGATCAAGCTATTTTTGAACTTAAAAACGAGAGACAAAAGTACCAAAAACTGTTAGCTTTTCTAACAGAAAAAGGAATAAACCTAGACGATTTATTAACCTAAAATTAAGTAAAAAATGTTAGAAAATATCGGAATTAATTGGATAAAAAAAAATCTTTTCAATACTTGGTATAACAGTATTTTGACAATAATTAGTGTTATATTTATCTCTTGGCTAGGAAGTGGATTATTGACATGGATATTTACCACAGCAGATTGGACAGTATTAAAAGATAACATAAAATTATTTTTTGTAGGAACATATCCAGTAAAATTACTGTGGCGAATTTACTTAAGTTTAGCAATAATAACCATATTAGGAGGAATATCTTGGGGGATAATCTCAAGTAAAACCAACCTATTTAACAAACAAAACTTAATCATAATATTCAGTATATCCATTACCAGTATAATAATTAGCTTACCATTAGGCAGACAAACAGGAATAACACTGTTAGGATTATTAATAACAATAATAAGTAGTGGAATTATCGGACAGAAATACTTAAGTAAAGTCTCATTTTTCACTAAATGGTTATCATTAATTTGGGTAATAACCTTTTTTCTAGTAACAGGTTTAATCGAAGGAGGCTTATTTTTAGAACCAGTAAAAATAGATAACTTTAGTGGGTTATTATTAACATTATTTATCGCCATAATAAGTATAGTAATTTGTTTTCCCTTGGGCATATTATTAGCATTAGGTCGTCAGAGCAAACTCCCAATAATACGTTGGTTATCCATAGGATATATAGAAATAATCCGCGCCTTACCATTAATAGGTATATTATTCATGGCACAAGTAATGTTACCCTTAATCTTACCACCAGAAGTAAGGCCAGATCGAGTAATTCGGGCAATTTGTGGATTAATAATATTTGCGTCAGCGTATCTAGCCGAAAACATCAGGGGCGGACTTCAAGCAATACCAAAAGGACAAACAGAAGCAGCAAAAGCATTAGGATTAAACACCCCATTAATGTTAACATTGATCATCTTACCCCAAGCAATAAAAGCCGTAATTCCGGCCATTGTAGGGCAATTTATAAGCCTATTTAAAGACACTTCACTATTAGCAATAGTCGGATTAATCGACTTACTAGGAATATCGCAATCAATATTAGCAAACCCCAAATTTATTGGTAAATATGCCGAAGTTTATTTATTTATCGCGCTAATTTATTGGATATTTTGCTATACAATGTCATTAGCCAGCAAAAAAGTTGAAAACAATTAAAATTTGCGATCTTCTTTGCGTCTTTGCGTGAGAAGATACTAAAATAAAAAAACTTTTTGCGATCTTCTTTGCGTCTTTGCGCCTTTGCGTGAGAAAAAAACAACATATATATGAAGCCAGAATTTTTAATCATAGCTGAAAATGTCGAAAAATGGTACGACAATAACTTTCACGTTTTAAGAGGAGTAAACCTCGAAGTAAAAACACAGGAAGTTGTCGTCATAATGGGACCATCTGGTTCAGGAAAATCGACTTTTATTCGCACATTTAACGCACTAGAACCTTATCAAAAAGGTCGTATTATTATAGATGGAATTACGTTATCCCATGACTTAAAAAATATCGAAGCAATTAGAAAAGAAATCGGAATGGTATTCCAACAATTTAATTTATTTCCCCATTTAACTGTACTTGATAATGTTACTTTAGCTCCGATTTGGGTGCGTCATTGGACGAAAAAACAAGCACAAGAAATCGCCCTCGAATTATTAGAAAAAGTGGGTATTATTGAACAAGCTTACAAATATCCGGGGCAACTTTCAGGAGGTCAACAACAACGGGTGGCGATCGCCCGTGCATTGGCGATGCAACCCAAAATTATGTTGTTTGACGAGCCGACCTCATCTCTTGATCCAGAAATGGTGAGGGAAGTTTTAGACACAATGCGGAGTTTAGCAACGTCGGGAATGACGATGGTATGTGTCACCCATGAAGTGGGTTTTGCGCGGGAGGTCGCTGATCGAGTAGTATTGATGGATGAAGGTAAAATAGTAGAAATTGCGACACCTGTCGAGTTTTTCAGTAATCCTCAAGAGGAAAGAAGTCAAAAATTTCTCTCACAAATTTTGTAATTTATTAAGCTTAAAAATGTCAGATATTCCCACAAAATTAGCCGAAGAAATAGCCGAAGTTGCTTGGTCAGATTTGAAACCCCATGCTCAAAGAGATGCGATAATTGTAGTTAATGAACACTTAGATTTAATTAAAGTTGGTGAGGCGATCGCCAGAGATGACACCTTATTAGTTCAGCATTGGATTAGTGAACAATTAATTAGAAAACCTTTACAAATAGAGTTAAGTAATTGGAATGGTAAACCGGAAACACAATTTACGACAATAATAGTGCAGCCTTTTGTATTAATAAAAGAGGTAAATATTGCAGCTTAAAATATTTTAATTCGTGGTGGCGCTTTAGCACTTAAAATAAGAAAAAGGAATTAATTATTATGGCAGTCAAAAAACAGTTTTCTAGTTTTCAAGAAATGTTAGAAAGTAGCAGTCAACCAGTATTAGTGGATTTTTATGCTACGTGGTGCGGTCCTTGTCAACTTATGGCCCAAATTTTGGATCAAGTTAACATTCAAATGGGCAATCAGTTGCAAATTGTCAAAATTGACAGCGATAAATACCCTGTGTTAGCCTCCCAATATGGGGTTCAAGCTTTGCCAACTTTGGTTTTATTTAGGGCTTGCTGAATAAGTGAATGAAAAAACAAACAGTTTTGATAAATTAATAAATAAAAAATAAGTATAATTTTTATTTATTAATTTTTGTCTTTTATATAAGTATTTATAATCTAAATTGGCAAAAAATCTTTGATCTTGAACAAAACCATGAAAAAGAAGATAATAACCCCTTTTTAACAGGGTGTTAAGATTCATTACTAAAAAAGCAATAGCAATTTCAGTTTCAGCAGTTTCTGATAATTTGGACATGATTTGGTTTAAACCAAATCGACGTTTTCCTTGTCCAAATTTTCCTTCAATTTCATTTCTAATTCTTTCATCTCTTTGAGATTGTTGTTTCATTTCTTTGGTAATATTTTTAGGTGGTCTTCCTAGGGGAGGGCCACTCATTCTGATACCTTTATCTTTACAGAATTTTCGATTGTTTCTATTGCGATAAATTTTGTCCACATGGACGGATTCTGGATAGAATCCTGTTAAGTCTTTATAATTTTCTATTTGGGTTTCTAACCACAAAGCTTCATTAAAATTATCCCAACTTAAATGAGATAATAAAATATAGCCATC
>JAABRE010000129.1 GCA_011391125.1 Synechococcales cyanobacterium S06 | reverse complement strand
TTCTGGTCAAAATTCAAGTTAGAAGGCAAAAAAATGTATTTCAAGATACAAAAAATCGACTATACACTTTTCTAGTTATTTGTCAATGCGTAAGTTCTAAATTTATAAAAATTCATGCCCTGATTTAAAATCCGATTTTTGTCAATTTTTCTGTTGTGCTCATGGTTATTTGCTAAAAAATCGGATTTCTTCTCGGTAATCTTACTAAATGTATCAAAATATACAGATATTTTATTAGGTTTGTGTTATAGGTGCTAAGTCCAAACAACGGTAAAAACAAGCTCTGTTTTTAGGTATAATTATTAAGGAATAATTGTCATTTTATCCAAATATTAATAATTATGAATTTTCCCGAAGAATTTAGTTTACTTTTACGCGCTTGTTATCCTTTAATTTATATTCCTACTTTAGAAGAAGAAAGATTAGAAAGTGCGATCGCCCAAATCGCTCAAAATATGCAGAATCGTCCTCTTTATACCTGGGATTTTGTCGATGGTTATCAAGATAATCCTAATAATATGGGCATGGGGCGCAGAAATCCCTTACAAGCATTAGAATTTGTCGAAAAATTGCCAGCACAAGCCGCAGGAATCTTTATCTTAAGGGATTTCCAGCGTTTTTTAGATGATGTTTCAATTTCACGTAAAATTAGAAATTTAGCCCGAATTTTAAAGTCACAACCAAAAAATATTGTTATTATTTCCGCCTCAATAAATATTCCCTCGGAATTAACCGAAGTTTTAACAGTAATGGATTTTCCCTTACCCAATGCCATAGAAATTAAGACAGAAATTAAACAACTTTTAACCGGCACAATTTCATCTTTGCCTGAAAAACTATTAAATGAATTAGTTAGGAGCGCACAAGGATTATCATTGGAGAGAATTAGACGGGTTTTAACCAAAGCGATCGCCCAACATGGTAATATTGAACCCGAAGATGTGGAATTAATCCTTGAAGAAAAACGCCAAACCATCCGACAGACACAAATTTTAGATTTTTACCCCGCAACTGAGCAAATTGCTGACATTGGCGGTTTAGATAACCTCAAAGAATGGTTATTGAGGAGGGGAAGCGCTTTTAGTGAACAAGCACGCAATTATGGACTACCTCATCCACGAGGCTTGTTATTGGTGGGCATACAAGGGACGGGAAAATCATTAACCGCTAAGGCGATCGCCCACCATTGGCATTTACCGCTACTAAGATTAGATGTGGGACGTTTATTTGGCGGTTTAGTCGGAGAATCCGAATCTCGCACTCGTCAAATGATTGGTTTAGCAGAAGCCTTAGCACCCTGTATCCTCTGGATAGACGAAATAGATAAAGCCTTCGGCGGCTTTGAAGGAAAAGGCGATTCTGGTACAACCGGAAGGGTATTTGGTACATTTATTACTTGGTTAGCAGAAAAACAGACCCCGGTTTTTGTCGTCGCTACCGCCAATAACATTCAAAATTTACCTCCAGAAATGTTAAGAAAAGGGCGTTTTGACGAGATTTTTTTCGTAGGATTACCCAGTCAAATAGAAAGAGAAGAAATATTTAATGTACATTTAGCCCGATTACGAGGGCAGAACTTAAAAGAGTATGATATGAAACGATTAGCTTACGAAACCCCTGACTTTTCGGGTGCGGAAATAGAACAGACTTTAATTGAAGCAATGCACCTCGGATTTAGCCAAAATCGGGACTTTACCAGCGATGACATACTAGAAGCAGCTAGTCAAATTATACCCTTGGCGCGAACAGCAAAAGAACAAATCGAATATTTGCAGAATTGGGCTGCTTCGGGAAAAGCACGTTTAGCTTCTCGAGGGGCTAATTTATTAGGTATATAGAAATAACAGAAATAATTGTCAATGGTCAATTGTCGATTGTTAATTATTAATTTAGCAGTTAAATTAATAACTAACCCTAGAGATAAAATTCTTGAGGTTATTTAGCAAAAAATATTTTAAAAATGATGATCAAAATTATGAAAATATCTGGATTAATTCAATTTATTCTTGGTTTTATCCTTGGGTGTGTGTTGTTAATCGGTGGTACAAGTAGCATCGCTTATTTAATGTTAACCCGAATGAGCGCAAATCCACCTAAACCGGTTTTTTCTGAGGAGCAACCCAAAAAGCCCACTACTCCTGAGTCTAAGGATAACAAACCTGTGGCGACTAATTCGGAGACCAAACCCGAAACTAAACCCAGTAAAGAAAAAACTGCCGAAAAACCCCCTGAAAAACCCGAAGAAGAGGAAAAATTAGAACCAGGAGCTTACAAAGCTAAGGTAACATGGTCAACGGGATTGAGTTTACGTGCTGAACCAAACCCCGAAGCTGAACGCATTGGCGGTGTTGCTTATAATCAAAATATTATTATTCTTGAAGAAAGTCCCGATAAACAATGGCAAAAAATACGCTTTCCCAATAGTCAACAAACTGGTTGGATTAAAGCTGGTAATATTGAGAAAGTCACTGATAACAATTAACTTATTAGTAAGTAATTTGCTTAAACTTCGTTTGTAATTTGAAATTATGAGAATAATTACTGATTTTGATGGTCCAATTATGGATATTTCCGATCGCTATTATCATGTCTATAAACTATGTTTAGAAACTGTGAAATATCCCGACCAATCTATCTTTGAGCTTTCTAAAGATAAATTTTGGAACTTAAAAAGAGCTAAAATAAAGGAGATAGAAATCGGAATTATCTCTGGTTTAGATGAACAACAAGCTGTTAAATTTGCGAAAATGCGTCAGGAAATAGTCCATAATTTGCCCTATTTAATATATGATAAAACTGTACCGGGGGCGATAGAAACTTTAGAAAAAATGCAAGCAAAAGCGCTGGATTTAGTTGTTATGACCATGCGTTTAGCTAAGGAGTTAGAATTTGCTTTAAAACAAGAGAATTTAGGGCGTTTTTTCCCCGAAGATAAACGCTATTGTTTAGCAAATGATTATGTAAAAATAGCAGACATTAAAGATAAACCTATTTTAATGGGAAAAGCCCTAGAGGAATTGCCAAAAATAGAGGAAACTTGGATGATAGGGGATACAGAAGCGGACATAATAGCCGCCAAAACCCATAATGTTAAAGTAATCGCCGTCTTATCAGGAATCCGGAATCGTACTCAATTAGAGCAGTACGAACCAGATTATATTGTCAATAATCTGGCTCAAGCCGCCGAATTGATAATTTCTTAACGTAAAAAGCTACTAACAAGCCAAAAAACGACGAAACTCACGATTGAGCTTATTTGATCATTGCTGAGGAAATTAATTCCCGCCTGGGTATTGACCAAAAACGACAATCCTCCTCCAAACACAATTCCCAACAATAAACCGACTAAAGTAATTAAAACAGATCGGCCAAAACGTTGTTCCTTACGATTAAGAAAATAAATACTAGCAGCAAAAGCCAAAGACATCAAAAGAGAGAGAAAACTAGCTTCAGCAAAAATTGTTACCACCGATAAAGCTAAAAACAGGCCTGCTGATTGTAAAATCTCTTCTTGACTAGGAGTATCCAAAAAATCTTGTAACCAAACTGTAGCTTGATTTTTCGGTAAAGTAAACTGGGTTTTAGTTTCTATGATTTTTTCTTCAGGGAAACGGATTCCTTCGGGGACCTTAATTTTGCCCTCTTGACGAAGTCTCAGACGATCCATAATAATAGAATCATAGGCAGCCTCAATGATTTCTACGATTTGTTGATCATGGTGATATTCTTGAGTTAAGCGTTTTTTAGCCGCTTGTATTTCGTCAAAGGAGGCATTTTCCTTGACTCCAAGTTTTACATAAGGACTTTGATCATCACTTCTCATAATTTTTTTAAAATAGTATAATTTTGTGAACAGATTGCTAAATCAAGAGCTGAAACAATTTTTAAAAGGGAAAGTAATCCGGATTTTGGTTTAATCCGTCTAAACTAGACCCTTAGACCAAAATAGCCCAAAATCCCGATCTGATAAGCTATTCAGAGAAAACTCAAGGTTAACCATGAACGTTAATCATTGTAAAACATCTTATGACTAAGAATAGCAAAAAAAAAATGTAACCTTCAAGAGAGATAGAAATAAATTGTAAAGAATTGTGAACTAATGTTAGATTAGGCAAATTATCAGACCAGACTGCGTCTGTTTTCCTCAAATTTTGATCAGCAAAAAATTTTCTGATCTGACGTATTTTATGCCTAAATAGTTATATGGTAATTATTGAGGATTTAATTATTCTTTAAATCTTTGAATCTTTATAATTCGCCAATAATTTAAGTCTCCTTCTGGTTTAGCTTCACATATTAATAAATCTTGATTACAATGTATAGGTAAAGGGATATTCAGCATTTTTAATTTAACATTCATTTCTATAACGGCGACAAAATGTTGCTTGTTATTAACGGATATCTGCTCAACTTGAATAGTGAGAAAAGGATTAAAACCAGAGGGAAAAGAATTAAAAAATGAACCAATAAGATTTAAACATTCTAATTTATTTACTCCTAAACAATCACTATTAAAACTATCAGAAATACAATTTTGTAAAGCCTTAATATTTTTACCATCATAAGCTCTTTTAAACCTTTGAAATAGGAGAATAATATGAGTGGGTAAATGTTCCTTATAATTAGAAAATTCAGCTTCAGTTTGATACTTTCTCAAAATTCCATCAGCAACAGCATAAATTAATTGAAACATAATTATTAAAGTTTTTAGTAAAGGGTTTAGCCTTGACAATATAAATTATACTACAGAAAAAACACCAGGAGCAGGTGCACCCCTTAATAAACCTTCTGTACTAATATCCTCGTCAATTTCCTCCCAATGAATACCATAACCACCCCCACAAATCTCCCACTTTTCTAACTGTTGAATATTAGCTTTTAAAAGTTTTGGATACCAGGCCAAGGGAACAGAAATAATGCGACCATCCATTAATTCTACAGTAAGATAATCCTCAGTAAACTGAACATTTTTAACTCTTTCATCGGTTTTATTTGTTAAAATACCCATGCCAATTCTCCAAAAAATTACTTTAATATTATTCGACAATTAAATATAATTTTGTCAATTCCTTTGCCTTAAAACCAATATTTTTAGTAAAAATTAAGCTGGAGTTTGCCATTGTTTAATCATGGTCAAGTCGTCTTGTTCAGCTGACCAAACATGGTATAAATCCCAACGCATTTGTAAATTAAGCCAAAAATCCGGCGAATTACCGAAAAATTTTGCTAATCTTAAAGCTGTACTTGGAGTCACACCTCTTTTTTGATTAACTAACTCATTAACCCGTTGATAGGGAACATGAATGGAATCAGCCAACTGTTGCTGTGTAATTCCCATGGGCTGCAAAAATTCTTCATACAACATTTCACCAGGATGGGTTGGACAACGATATTTAGGAATTCTCACCATTTTTCTCCTTTAATTATGATAGTCAGTAATTTCAATATTAGTTGCTCCCATGGAAGTCCAACTAAAACAAATGCGATATTGCTCGTTTATTCTGATACTAAATTGTCCTTGTCTATCTCCAGATAAGGATTCTAAACGATTACCGGGGGGAATTTTCAATTCGGTCAAATCTAACACCGAATCTATTTGGTCAAGTTTTCGACGAGCAACTTTCCAAAGATGGTTCGGACAGGTTTTCCTCGCCAATTTAGAGTCTTGACCCTCGAATATATCTTCAGTTCCTTGGTTTTTAAAATCTATAATCATGTTAGCATAATAACACGGCTATCATGCTAAAAAGTGAGATAAATTATTAATAATTATTAATTGTAGGGTAGGTAAAACGGCGAAAAACCTGCTTAATACCTATAATTAATTATCCGTTTTATCCACATTGGGAATTGCAATTGCGAATTATAATGATAAATTATCCCCTTAATTAATAGCGCAATTATCAATTTTATAAACTAAGGAAAAATTTGATAAATTTCTCGACGGTGAGCAATTCTCTGACAAATAATTGTATGTTTTTCCTTAGAAACTGTAACTCCAATACGATAATCACCAACACGAATTTTATATTTATCAGTATAACCTTTCATTTTTTGGAGATAACCCAAACTAAAAGGATTTTCTGATTCAAGTTGTTCAAAAACAATTAAACTAACACGAGTTTGAATATCTTGAGGTAAAGAAACTAAATCTTTTAAAAAACGTTTATTATATTCAATTTTCCACATTGTTATTTTTCAGAAATTGCAAATAATTAAAAGCTTCTTCTTTTGATAAATTTTCCTCTCCCTCAACTTCTGCCATTAATTTTACTAAACCATAATTTTCAAGAATTTCCTCTAATTGTTCAAATTCAGTAAGAGGAATTTGTACAGCAAAAGGCTTATTATTTTCATCACAAACATAACTTTTATTAATTTTGAACATTTTTTCTGCCTTAAAATTAATTTATCATAGAGTTATTATACTAAATATTTTCACATTCCTTTTCTAAAGCTAATAATGCTTTTTGAATTTGGTTAACTTCTTCGGTTTCAAAATAAGGTTCACCACACTGGTTACAAACCCAAGCAGGAATAGCATCCCACTGAACATAATAACCTTTACGATTAATATTAAAAGGTGCTGTGATTTTTTTCATTTCCCCTTGACAATAGATACATTTCATTAATTTTTCGCTATGATATAAGATTAAGAAAAATAGGTAGTGTATTTTATGTAGTGAAACTAAAATTAAGTCGATAGTAATTCCTCATTATAATGAAGGATAAAATAGATAATTGCTGCTTCATGATTAAAGAA
>JAABRE010000128.1 GCA_011391125.1 Synechococcales cyanobacterium S06 | reverse complement strand
CACTGGTTTAGACGCATTAGTCTAGCACGATAATTTAGCTTAATTAGGGATTTGTCTGATCATAAATGTTAAGTTTTGTAACAATTTTCACCATTTCTGAGATTCAAGTATTAAAACAACTGGTTCTCCGACAAAAAGTAATACACCTTTATTATTTGGTAATGAGCAATATTTTTATCCTTTAAATGGAGAATTAGATGAGGTAAGGATTTGGAATTTTGCGCGCACTGAACAGCAAATTCAAAGTACATTAAATCAGGAATTAGTAGGGAATGAAAAAGGGTTAGTTGGTTACTGGAATTTTAACGATCTTACTGACAATACTGTCAAAGATTTAACCGTTAATAAGAATAATGGAACGATTCAAGGTGGAGCAGTTAAAGGAGAAGGTGGAGCTCCTGTTATTGGTAATGGTGACGATTATATCATTGGTACAAATAACAATGATCAATTAAAAGGATTAGATGGGGATGATCAAATAAGTGGACGAAAAGGCAATGATGTTTTAGATGGTGGAAAAGGGTCCGATATTTTAATTGGTGGCCTTGGAAATGACACTTATATCATTGATAATGTGGCAGATTTAATTATCGAAAAAAGTACAAATGTTAACGAAATTGATACCGTTAAATCTTCCGTTAATTATACCCTTGGTAACAACTTAGAAAACCTAACTTTAACTGGTAAAACTAACATTAATGGTGACGGAAATAGTTTAGCAAATACCATTATGGGAAATTCAGGTAATAATATTCTCACCGGAAATGGTGGAAATGACAACCTTAATGGTGGAGCAGGAAATGACACTTTAATTGGTGGATTAGGAGCTGATATGTTAACAGGTGGAAATGGTAAAGATCGCTTTCAATTTAATTTAGCTAACGAAGGAATCGATACCATTAAAGACTTTAAAAATGCAGATGATGACATTCTGATTAACCGTCAAGGATTCGGTGGTAATTTAACAGTAGGAACACTTCCGCAAACTCAATTTGTGATTTTAGGAAGCAGTAATATTACCACTTCTACTCGCTTTATTTATGACACAAATAGCGGCGGTTTATTCTTTGATTCCGATGGCAATGGTGCAGCCGCTCAAGTGAAAATTGCCACCTTGAATAATGCTCCTTTTATTAGTAATACGGACATTATTGTGATTTAAAAGCTAGTTGTTGCGCTTTAGCGTTAACTGGTTCGTTGTTGCGCTTTAGCGCTATTTGGGCTAGAGCATCGACAACCAACCTAATTTGGGGCCAAGCCTACTTTAATTATACAGATTTCACCTTTACAATAAAATAATCAGAATATTAACCCTAAAATAAAGTTTATGATTGCAAAAATTTTAAATTCCCCTGCTCAAAAATGGCAACCCATTATTAAAAAGTTTGAAGCAATTGCGGGCAAAGACGCAGTCATCAAGCGCAAAGATGAACTGCTCACCTACGAATGTGATGGTCTTCCCGCCTACCATCAACGTCCTGCTATGGTGGTATTACCTCGTACTACCGCAGAAGTCGCGGCGATCGTCAAAGTGTGCCATGATGAGAAGATACCATGGATTGCCCGCGGAGCTGGTACGGGTTTATCGGGGGGAGCATTACCTAGTGAGGATTCGGTGCTGATTGTTACAGCGAGAATGAATAAAATTATCAATGTGGATGTTGAAAATCAGCGAGTAGTCGTTCAACCCGGTGTGATTAATAATTGGGTGACTCAAAGTGTTACTGGTAAAGGGTTTTACTATGCACCTGACCCTTCTAGTCAAATTATTTGCTCCATTGGTGGTAATGTTGCTGAAAATTCCGGCGGTGTTCACTGTTTAAAATATGGTGTCACCAGCAATCACGTCATCGGTTTAAAAATCGTGCTTCCTGATGGTTCAATTATCGACACAGGAGGAATGGTTCAAGAAACCCCGGGTTATGATTTAACGGGGTTGTTTGTAGGTTCAGAGGGAACTTTAGGCATTGCTACAGAAATCACGTTAAAAATACTCAAAACTCCTGAGTCAATTTGTGTCGTTTTGGCCGATTTTGCCACCATTGAGGAATCTGGTCAAGCTGTTGCTGACATTATCAGCGCGGGAATTTTGCCAGCTGGTATGGAAATTATGGACAACTTGAGTATTAATGCAGTGGAGGATGTTGTCGCAACGAACTGTTATCCGAGGGATGCAGGAGCGATTTTGTTGGTGGAATTAGACGGTTTAGAGGTGGAAGTTAGCGCAAATAAGGTGAAAATCGCCGAAATTTGTCGTAAAAACGGCGCAAGGGGCATAACTTCGGCGAATGACGCGGAAACTCGCCTAAAATTGTGGAAAGGAAGGAAAGCAGCCTTTGCAGCAGCAGGTCATATTAGCCCTAGTTATTTTGTTCAAGATGGCGTGATTCCCCGAACCAAATTAGTGGAAGTGCTTACAGAAATCAACGCTTTAAGTGAAAAATTCGGCTACAAAATTGCCAATGTATTTCATGCAGGAGACGGAAATTTGCACCCATTGATCTTGTATGATAAGTCTGTCAAAGGTGCGTTTGAGGAAGTGGAAGAATTGGGCGGAGAAATCCTGAAACTTTGTGTCAGAGCGGGTGGTAGCATTTCTGGCGAACATGGAATCGGTGCAGATAAGGCCTGTTTTATGCCCGATATGTTCACGCAGATTGACTTACAAACAATGCTATGTGTGCGCAACGCCTTTAATCCTGATGGGTTGGCCAATCCGAATAAGATTTTTCCCACTCCGCGCACCTGTGGCGAATCCGCCAACGCCCAAAATTTAGGTAAATTTAAGGATATTCCTGCGTTTTAAAACCTTCACCCCCCAAAAATCGGATTTCTCGCTAAATTTTGGTGATAAATCCGATTTTTCCTTAGCCAAAATCAGATTGCGTGGTGCGTTACATTTCATTAACACACCCTACAAAACTGATTTTACTTGTAACCAAGCGAAAATTTCACCTAAAGTAATTTGCCAATTACTAATAAAATTAGGTACAGGAATAGGATCATTATTCTCCTCAAAAAATTGAGGTAAACTATTAGAAATATAGGTGAAAATTACCTTTTCTTTAGGGTCAATTATCCAACCCATTAAACTACCATTATTTAAACAATAAAGAATTTTTTTATGATTAAGAATTGAGGAATTATCTGTTACAATTTCAATAATCCAATCGGGAGGAATAGTAAATCGATCGCCAATTGTGCCATCATTATTAACAGGTAAATGCTCCCAAGTAAAAACCGCAATATCAGGTACAATGGACTTACCAGCAAAAGTGCATCTTAACTCAGGAAAGGCTAAGGCAATTTGCCCATCTTCGGTTACAGTATTAATAGCATTCGCAAGTTTTAATTGAATACGGCTATGTTGTCCTTGTGGCATGGGTTTTGTGTAAATATAATCGTCAATATATTCTCTAGCAGGTTTAGTTTCTGGTTGCTGTAAAAAATTCTCTAAAGTGATTTCCTGAGTGAGAGTTTGTACCATTGATTGATACCTCTTATAATAATTGATATTGTTTGAATTTAACACATTTAAAGGCGATCTCCCGCTCCTCAAAAATCGGATTTCTGTCGTCAAATTGCGGGTTTTTTGCCTAATTTTTCGCTAGAAATCCGATTTTTTACCTTGATTTACTAAAATTTCCTCTAATTGTAACCTTAACAAAGGAAGATTTGTTTTAATAGTCCGCCATGTTAGGGTTAATTCTATTTGGAAATATTCGTGAAAAATAACATTGCGCATATCACCCATTAAACGCCAAGGAATATGAGGATAATGTAATTGTATCTCAGGGGGAATATTTCTAGCAGCTTCGCCAATGATTCCTAAGTCATAGAGAACAGCTTTAATGGCTTTTTTATCACTAATGAAATCCTCGAAAGTCAGAGCTTCTGTCCATTGCAAAATCTCGTCAATAGCCTCATTAATATCTTGAATACGAAGTCTCCAATCCCTAGAAGGCATTAATCAAATCCTTTAATACTGGTTCTCTTAAATGTTGCTTTAAACATTCCTGCGTGCCTAAATCAACCGAACAGCCAAGAATATCCTCTAAATACAATCGTACTTCGATAAACTCAAATAGTCCAACACTACGATTAAATTCTACTATAAAATCCACATCGCTGTCAAGACGAGCTTCATTCCTGGCCACTGAACCAAAAAGAAATAAGGATTTTACCCCTAATTCTGCTAATTTTTCTCGATGTTGAGCGAGAATTGCCAAGACTTGATCTCGTTTCATCTGTTTAAATTGGTCATTTTCTTTCTTAAATTTAACACAATTTCTTGAACAGGTGCACCGCTTAAAACAGGTAATATAAATTTAACACGTCATGGTTTAAAACGTTTAATAGAAAGGAATATTAGTCGTTCAGAAATAATAGAAACAGGAGAAAATGCGATAATTATTGAAGATTATCCCGATGATAAATATGCATCTAGTTGTTTATTATAGCGTAAAAAAAACGTGTGCATCGAAACAAAAATGAGATAAAATAAAATGAACCACCCCTAGAATTGCACTCTAGGAGTTAGTAAATTTTCAATCTAAGGACATCATAACATGACTCAAACTATCGAAACCAACTTAGCTGATTTTCTCAATAAACTGGATCAAAAAATTGACAAACTTCGAGACGAAATTGGCGAAATTAAGGACAATGTTAATGACGTAAAAGTTAGTTTAGCCAAATTAGATGAAGGCCAAAACGGATTGAACAAAAGATTAGATAATTTAGAGTTCATCATCCGCGCTGTTATTGCGGGTGTAATCGTCAGTTTGGTAATTAGTCTAACTAAATTTCTTTTTCCTCATTTAAGCGTTTAATTGTTCAAGCAAGATGGGAGGGTGGGTAAAACGGCAATAAATTACTAAAAAAACCTTTGATTAATAATCCGTTTTGCACGGAGTCAATTAGGGTGGGCAATGGCGAATAAATCTTAAGGTTTAGGTTGTCAATTAATCGCGCCATTTCCCACTCTACCAATTTCTTAATTTTTCAAGTAAGATGGCAGGGTGAGCAAAACGGCAACAACAGGAGGGAAAAACCCTTGATGAATAATCTGTTTTGATCACCGTCAACCACTAAACTTGATCATAATGACCACCAATCGCAAAAATATAAATATAATGGTCATCAAACTTATAAATAATGCGGTCTTTTTGAGACAACCTTCTTGACCAGAAACCAGAAAGATTATGTTTTAACATTTCGGGTTTTCCTGTACCTTTGGCGGGGTCATCTCGTAACATTTCTTTAAGTAATTTACACAAGGTTTTATGAAGTGTTTTATCTTTTTCTCTAAGTTCCTCATAAACCGACCAAGTATTACCTTCAAATACTAATGATCTCATCTAATTCCCATTGATTTGGTGAATATCCATGACCTTCTTTATGGGTTTTACTTGATTCTAATATTTGTTGCATTAAACTATTGTTTTGTAATACATAAAGAGTTTCCTGTTCTCTTTCCCAATCTTTGGCATTAATAATAATAAAATCAGCTCCTTTTTCGTCCTTAATTTTTAAAGGAATATGTTGGGTTAAAACCTGTTCTAAAAAATAATTGAGGTTCTCTTTAAATTTATTCACAGTAATATTATTCATCATAATTAAACTAATAATTAAGGGCATTTTTTTCAATTTAACACATTTAAAGGCGATCGATCGCCCTTTTAAAGTAATAGGAAGTAACAAACTGTTAAAATTATGATTTTGTCAAGTGTTTGTTACAAAACTTAATATTAAGTAGGGTGGGAAAAACGGCAAAAAAATCTGTCAAACAACCCTTGATGAATAATCCGTTTTACCCACCACCATAATTGACGGTGGGCAATGGCGAATAAATCTTAAGGTTTTGGTTGTCAATTTAAGTTGTAAAATTAGCAATTATGATAAAATACATAAAAAAATGAATTAAAGACAATATTTTAGTTGAGAAATTAATGAAATCAATTAAGGAGATTCGTGAACAACTTAAAACAGGTAATATAAATTTAACACGTCATGGTTTAAAACGTTTAGTAGAGAGAAATATTAGTCGCCAAGAAATAATGGAAACTGGTGAAAATGCAATTATAATTGAAGATTATCCCGATGATAAATATGCACCTAGTTGTTTATTATTAGGAATAACAATTAATAATCGTCCCCTACCTTTACAAGTAGGCCGTAATTTATCTGATATTTTAACAATTATTACCCTATATGAACCCTCAAAAAAAGACTGGATTAATTATTATCAAAGGAGGTTATAATGTTTCATTGTCATATTTGTAATTCCAGTAATTTTACCGAAAAATTAGTTAAAGAAACCTTTGAAGTTGAAGGTAAATTAGTGTTAGTTGAGAATATTCCTGCTCAAGTTTGCTCTCGTTGTGGTGAAATTACTTTTAGTAGTGAAACTGCGGAAAATATACGCTTAATGCTTCATAATAACCAAAAACCTGACAAATCTATTCAGGTTGATGTTTTTGCCTTTACTCCCTAATTTCAAGATTAGATTGTCTTTGTAGGGTGGGAAAACGGCAATAAATTACTGGAAAAGAAAAATATTGTTATGGTAAATTAAAATCACTAAATAAATGTACAGAATAACTACTATTAACTAAAGCATTAACTAACTTTTTATCTAAAGTTAATAAAGGTGCATTAACTAATTCAGAAAGTGCAACATAACAAGAATCACAGAAATGGTGAAAGGTAAAAAAAAGAAGTGAAAATTGGGGTAATTTTAATGATAAAATAGCAAAAGAACTTTAGTAAATATTCTTTTGCCATGTTTAC
>JAABRE010000127.1 GCA_011391125.1 Synechococcales cyanobacterium S06 | reverse complement strand
AGCTTCAAATTCTGACCAAGGTACTAATTTGGCCATTTTTACCCAATCATTGTCAGCTGAAAGGTTGGCTTCAATTTTGAAACCTAATTCCTCTCCTTCCACTACACATTGTTTATTTTTTTTATAAACCATTTTGATTTGAATGTAAGGTTTTTTTCTATTTTAAGGGCCAATCCTAGCATTTTTTGAAAAATTTTTGAACCGTAACTCTTTGATTAGTAAGGCTTTTGACTATCTTTCAGCAAGCCCTACATACACTTTTTGCTGATAATCGTAATTGGCATATTCCCAAATACTGCGTAAAAAATGGTGACAATCTACCATATATAATTTATTGTCTGGTCCTTTTACTACGGGAATAGTGTTAATTTTTAAGTATTTTTTGACCGATTTATATTGCTCAGATTTACCGGTGAGAATTAACTTTAATAACTCTTTGTTATATTCTACTTGTAAATATCCTAATGTTTCTTGGGTCGGTCTTAATTCTTTGATTTTTCTTTTCATTTTACTAAAGTTTCTAATGTATTAATAAAAGAATTAATTGCTAAAGATATATTTTTTAATTCTTTCACTAGGAAATCTATCTCATTTTCATTATTTTTCGTTTCTATTTCCTTTTCACTATTTTCGGTTATTAATGATGGATACACTTTATTTAAAGACTGACGGGTAAAACTAGCTGTATTTTGACCAAAAACAGAATATTTAGGTTTTTGTTTATCTTTCAATTTAGTAGCCACTAATTCCACCAATTTTTTCGGGGTCAATCTAATTTCAGAAGTTGTCAATAAAGTTTTTAAAACAGAAGTAAATAAACCATTTTTATCATTTTCAAATGCTACTTCTTTATCTTGACACGCTGACAGCAAAATACCACTGGCTTTAATTTCTTCTTTAATTATTTCTTTTTTAAAAGTAGAATCAGTCCATATTTTAGACGGAACAAATCTTGGTACTTTTTTCATACCCCGATGAATTGTTCCACTATGACAAGCATCGACAATAACAACAATTTTTACTCCTTCAGAAAACTTAGCTAAATATGAATTAAATTCATCATCAAGAAATAGGCGATCGTAAAGTACAAAAGCTTCATCTTTTTTTTCAGATTCATCACTGGATAAATCAGGAATTTGAGTGCCATGACCTGAATAAGTTAACCAGAAAATATCGCCATTTTCTAATTGTTTAGCAAACTTCTCTAAAGTATTAGTAATATTAGAATAAGTAGCTTGTTCATCTAATAATTTTGTAGTAATAAAACCTTTATTAAGAGCAATGGCCTCCAAATCATTAACATCGTTATGACAACAAAATAAATCAGGAATTGTCACACCTTTATGATTATATTTATTAATACCGATATGTAAACTTAAAGCTTTCATAAATTATCTCCTCTATAATTAAATACTTTGAAGTAGTTTAGTAATTTACTAAACTACTGATTTTCGATTTTGACTTAAATTTGTTATCGCTCTACAATGGGGAATACGATATTATTCCAATCAACATAAGCCCGATTAACTTTTCGAGTTGTCATAAAGCGAATATAGACAAATTCATTATTTATTTTACCTTCAATAAAAACGACCTGAGCGAGAACGAGAGCAGTACCGTTCGGTACTGTAACTTTAAAAGTTGGGTCATCAATAGTGACAACTCGTATTTCTGTTAAATTCTCTTTTATTAAATAGTAAAGTTCGCTATAAAATAGCAACGCTTTTACAAAAGGAACAGCAATAAAAGTATTAGGTCCTTGAAACCCTTCCCAATCTTTTCTGAGTGTCAAATAAGCTCTTAAACATTCGTGTTTAAAAACATTGTGAAAAGCGTCGTCAATTGATGTAGTAAAAGAACCTGAAACATTGGCAGACAATCCTTGTTTAATTCTTTCATCATTTAAAATTGCTCTCGAATCTTTGGCAGACTGTAAGGCACTTTTAACAAATACCGAACTTCTTGTATCTTCATTCCAAGCATTATAATTGCGTAAACTTCTGTTAATTGCTGAGACTAATTCTGTTGCTAACATTTTTGACTTTCCTTGATAATAATTTTACGGTTATTTAGGTGATTTTTGACCATGATTTTAGATGATTAAGTTATTAGATAAACAAATAAGTTAATCATCTAAAATCACCTAAATCAAATGAAAATCATAGTCCTAAGTTTGAGTTAAAAGAGCGGTAGCATAAACAGTTTCAGTACCCGATTTACCCTGAATAATTAAACCGACAGAAGAATCATTTTCGGCATCAATATAATTAACCGAAGTATCAGTTAATTGAGCAAAAGTATGTTTTAATTGAACGTAATATTCAAGAGCTTCAATTGAGTCTTGAACTCCAACATAATTGCCATCAGTAATGTTTTCAAAAGTCGTTTTTAAATCATTAAAAGTATTTTCGATTAAAGGATTAAAAGCTTCATCTAAAGTTTTACTGATAACAGTTCGTGAATCAGGAATTGGTACATCCGCTTTTTTTCTTAATTTACTATCAACATTTAAAAGGTCAATAATAGATTTAGTACGAGTAATTTTTAAAGGTGAATCTGATTCCGATTGACCCCAATAATTATAATCTTTGATAATTAATCTTAATGTTTCAAGAATTTGTTCAATTGTCATTTATTTTCTCCGCATTTTTACTAGGATTATTCTGATTTTTATTTGATTAAAAATAATTACCAATGTTTCTTAATCATTTTTAATCAGATAAATCATTTAATGATGGTAATAATCATAAAGGTAAATAAATAATAAAAACAAAAATTACTAAAAACTTTCCCATTTTTCTAATTTTTAATCAGAAGAAGAAGAAGGAAATAAATCATAGTAATCCTGACCATGATTTATGTGATTATCAAATGATTAAAGATGATTAAGTTACCTGTTAGACCTAATAAGTTATCTAATCATCTTTAATCAGATGAATCATTTGAAAATCCTAGTCCTGATTAGCAAGATAAACTTTAGGATGATACCGCCAAGCGGGTCGAGGGATACCATCTTTTTTAGGTTCACTATCTACAAAAGTGTCACCGATAAACATTTTTTCAGCCAAGAATTTAAGAGCGGTTTCTTTACCTTGATTTAATTCGGGAACAAGAGTTTTATCCCATAAAATACCTTGTTTATAGTAAGGCAGAAAACTCTTGTAATCTAAAACAAGATTAGGTAATTGATTATGATAAATTTGTGAATAAGATTTATTTACAGGATTAGGATCAGTAACAAAATATCGCATAGTGCGGATTTCCCCAATAGGAACATAAGAAGCATAAGAAGAGCGTATAAATCCTAATAAATAAAATGGTGAACCGTCAAGACTCATTTCTAAACAAGGTCTTTTATCACCCTTAATAGTTGCGATTACTGCTCTTATTTGTACTTCAGAATTGAAGAGAAATAAACCTGCTCCACCATCACTTTTATGTTTTCCCCAATAGCCAAAATTAACGTTCCAGACAGGAATTTCCGGAATGGGAGAATTACTTTTCTTTTGCAGTTCGGCTATAATTTCATCAGAAAATAGATTAAAGACTAAACCAGCTTTAGTTTCAGTTTGGGTATTACAAGCAACCCAAAAAGCAGCTGCCCAACTTTCACGACTATAAACTTGACCAGTCAAAGAATTAAGTTGACCTAACAAAGCGGGTAATTTATAAATTTTATAAAATTGAACAGTAGTTTTAACTGCCGAGGAGTCAGAGTTTGTTTGTTGTTCTTTCATAGCTTGTTGCATATCTTTGCCGTATTCAGAATTGAGTTTTTTGGCATAATCATATTGAAATTGGTAATATTTCTTATGGGCAATCCAAGACGGGAAATCTTCATGTTTCTTGTAACTGGTAAAGATAATTTTATTAAAACTATAAGCGTCATTAATGACTTCTAAATCTGGTTTTTTCCAGTAGGAATTTGTTAATTTTACCATTTTACTAATGGTATCTGTAGCAGTTTCATCAACAGGACAAGGAATATCTTTGTAAACTGAATCATGTTTAAAACCTTTTAACCACGGTATTTTTGTTGAGATAAATAAATCGGGGTTTTCAGGATCAGGTATTTTAATCGAATCCAAATATGCCCCAACCGTCTCTAATCCGTCTTGATTATTTGGATAGGACGATTTTAGAGAGTCAACAGCTATTTGTACTTCTTGACTCAGGAAATCTATGATTCGCATATTCTGAACATCTTTTTCACCAGCGGCTTTATTAGGTGGAATATCTAAATAATGTAATTCACAACCGGCGGCTCTCGATCTTCCTAATAAACTGGCCACAATTCCTGTTGAATCGTTCATTGAATTAATTGCTATTTGTTGAAAGTTTCCTTTCAAAGGCATTTTAGGTAATTTTTTTACTGTAGGTTTTTTGATAAATGCTTTGATTTCTTCTGTTATCCGAGGATATTTAGAGGCTTTTACCAATTGTACAAAATCACCGTCAGTATCGCGACCGAGGTCTAATAAAAGTAATTTAGGAGCGGCTAAAGTTCCGGCGTAATTTGTATAATCTCCTTCGTGAATATTGGTCCAGATTTGTACATCCCCCCAGTGTCTCATCGGATTACAAAAGACAATATAATCACCTTCACTCATACAAGCAGCGCAAAAAACTTTACCAGCGATAATTTGGTTATTTTCCCATACATTATATTTAGCCAAGGATTCATCAGGTTGACACATGAGAGAAAAGAAGCGAACACCGGCGGATTTAGCTAAATTTAACCAACGTTTACGTAATCTATCCATGATTCGGTAAACGAGATAAGGATGATAAAGTAATAATCCATGTTGATCATTTTGAATAATCTTAATAACAATGTCTTCATATTCAGCATCGGAGAGAATTTCATCAGATTTAGAAACGATTTCTTCAGTAACAGTATTAAAATCTTTTTCAAAAAGTTTAGCTAAAGCTTGAATACTATCGAAAGCGGAAGCTAATTCTTGACATTTAGTTATCATTTTGGGAATCAACCCATCGGCTACCAAAGTTTCAAATTTAAACCATTGAAATAACATCCAGCCACCTTTAGCTTGTCTCTCTTCGGCTTCAAATACTGTACCAAATAGTAATTTACCGGTATATAATCCTAACGGTGGTTTATTACCTTTTAAACTGCTTAAAGGTATAACTAAATCTACTTTTTTACCGATTTCAGGTTGAATTTCATCTAACAGGGAATTATGAGCTAAAGTACCTTTACCAACCCAACCTTTACCAGATTTTTTAGGATTATTAAGGGGATGTAAAGCGGCTCGAAATTGAATAGAGTAATCGGGTAAAACTACAAGGCCAGGATCGACATTATCAGGAATTTCGAGTTCTATATCTTTAGATAATTCTAGTAAATCAATAATTTGACTACTAGCTTTAGCATGAGAATCGCCGGTTCTCCAATGGATTCCATGAATGGGATCATCTAAAGGTATTTGTATAAAAGGATTTTTAAGTGCTTCATTTTTTCTATTTTCTAATCTAGTCAAATCTTCAGTTTGTTTTTGAAATAGTTTTTGTTTTTCTGATAGTGTTAAGGTTGGATTTAGTAGTTTTTCGTAGTGATCGATGGTAAATTGTAAAGCTTCTTGAGCTTCTTGTTGTAAAATTTGTATTTCTTCAGATGTTAAATTCGGATTTTGTAATAATAAATTATAATAATTAGTTATCTCGTATATTTCAGCTTGGTATTCGGCATTAAGTTGGTTTTTTTCAGTTTCTGTTAAAGTCGGATTTAATAAGTTTTTATAAAAGTCTAATATGGTTTTTTCTTGTAATTGATATTCTAATTCGATATTAATCGTATTATCTATTTGTTCTGTATGTTCATCATCCACCACCAGATAATTAATTTGTTTATAAACCATTTTTTTACAACCGGTATGAAGAATAGAACCGTAAATAATACGTTTCCAACTAGCTTCATAATAAGTTGACCCAATGGGTTTCTCTGAAAAAGTAAAGCGGCCATGATTTCGAGAATTACTAGCTAAATCTAAAGAAAAAAGTTTTTCACCTAAAGTAATTTCTTTTTCGACATCTAAACCCATAGTTTTAAAAGGATTAAGAAGAAAAAAAGCTTTAGGGTCCGTATCTTTAGGAATTTGTCCAATACAAAAAAGTAATTTAGAGTGTAAAGCGGCGAGGAGGATATTATTTAAAACCACAGGAGCATCATTTGACCAACTGTTAGCTTTACAATCGTAAACTGCCCAAAGAGTACGAGTTTTTATTTCTCCTTCAGAACCCTCAGATGTATAAATAATATTTTCAAATTTAGTGACCATTTTTTTCTCTCATAACTTTTGTATTTTTAGTAATTCTCTCAAATCTAAAAGGAATTTTCTGGTGAAAAAATTATAATTTTCAGTAAGATTATTAGTTCCTGACTGAAATTAGCGATCTGCTCCGTGCGCCACTCTTAGTGATCGCTTATTGACCATAATTTTCATTTCAGTTAAATACTGATAATAATTATTAGTCATAATCTAATTCTTTATTTTGTTTACGATAATCCCAAGGAGTAATGAAGTTAAGTTGTGACCAAATATTAACTTTTTGTTCTTTTGCTAATGTTTGAGAACCTAACATCTTCATTTTATAAGGATTGTGCATAAAAGGATAAACTAAAGCTAATCCTTCGGCAATCATTAGTTCATTAATAAACTGATTATTGTGATATATTTCTGCTAAAGTTCGGTGATAAATATCTTTTTTTAAGACTTTATAATTAATAACTGAATTTAGGGGTAATAATTCTGTTAAACGTTTTTTTGCTTGTAAATAATACGGTTGTCCTCTTTCTGGCGTATCTATATAAGCTAATCTTATTTTTTCAAATCCGATTTTTGTTTTTATTTCTAATGTGTCACCGTCATAGTGACTACTTACTTTTGCTTCTTTCATTTTCCTATTACAAATACTATTCAAATTGTACCAGAATTTAGCTATTTTTCTGGTATAATGTTAAGAAAATTGTGACATTTGATTTTCTCCTTTCGTTAGTCATCCCTTTACTTAAAGTTTAGTATAAAGATAACAAAAATGGAAAGAAAAATAGAAATAAATGATGGTAGTGTATTTTATGTAGTGAAACTAAAATTAAGTCGATAGTAATTCCTCATTATAATGAAGGATAAAATAGATAATTGCTGCTTCATGATTAAAGAA
>JAABRE010000126.1 GCA_011391125.1 Synechococcales cyanobacterium S06 | reverse complement strand
TGTTTCCTCGTCTAGCTAAGAGTCTGTGAGACAAGAATCTCCGACCTCGGACGGCTAAACTCGTTAGAGTTTAGGCAGGACAGGTCGTGAGAGTGTCAAATATAAGACAAGGATAGTTAAATATTTAATTACAAATTGTAAAGTTAATGTCTAATTAATAAATTAGGTTTTATTATTAAATATAACAAATTTTTCTAGTCATTTTTTATTTTCAGACTTAAGATGCTAAACTTAAAATCTTCCCATAAACCGATCAGAGAATATTATCAAAAATTACAAGAATTTGACCAATTAGGTATTAATAATGAAGCTGGAGTACAAATATTTTTTGAAGATATTTTAAGAGCTTGTTGTAGTCAGTTAAACTGGACTTATGCAGCGCAACAAACGATCAAAGTTAACAATAAATCTATTCGTCCTGAAGGTGTTATTATTCGTCAAGATACTTTGAAACATGGTTATTGGGAAGCGAAAAAACAAAGTTATGATTTAGAAAAAGCGGTTAAGGAAAAAAGTCAAGCTGGTTATCCTAAAAATAATCTCTTATTTTGGCAACCAAAACGCATTATTTTATATCAAAATAATCAATTAATTTTTGATGAAAATATTGATCATGCTGATAATTTAGTACAAGCTGTTAAGTTATTTTTTGAACATACACAACCAGAAATTGAAGCTTGGGATCAAGCTGCGATGGAATTTGGTGATAAAGTTAAGGAATTAGCAAAAGGTTTATTAGAATTAATTGCAAATCAGAAGAAGATTAACAAAAAATTTATTGATGCTTTTAGTAATTTTACTAATTTATGTCAACAAGCAATTAATCCTAATTTATCGGAAGCAGCAGTGGAAGAAATGTTAATTCAACATTTACTTACTGAAAGGATTTTCAGAAAATTATTTAATAACCCTGATTTTGTCAAACGTAATGTTATTGCCGCCGAAATTGAAAAGGTAATTGATGCTTTAACTTCTAAAAGTTTTAACCGTGATAGTTTTTTACAAGGTGTCGATTATTTCTATAAAGCATTAGAAAATGCGGCTTCAACCATTACAGATTATAGTGAAAAACAAGACTTTTTAAATCGAGTTTATGAAAAATTCTTTCAAGGTTTTGCGATTAAAGTTGCTGATACCCACGGGATAGTTTATACACCGCAACCGATTGTTAATTTTATGGTTAAAAGTGTGGAAACTATCTTACAAAAAGAGTTTAATAAGTCTTTAAGTGATCAGGGTATTCATATTTTAGATCCTTTTGTTGGTACAGGTAATTTTATTATGAGAATTATGCAAGAAATTACTACCTCCCCTTCAAAAGGGGGGGTTAGGGGGGGTAAATTTTGTTTATCTTATAAGTATGAACATGAATTTCATTGTAATGAAATAATGCTATTACCCTATTATTTAGCATCCATGAATATTGAACATGAATATTATAATGCTACGGGTGAATATAAACCCTTTGAAGGTATTTGTTTTGTGGATACTTTTGAAGTAATCGAAGAAAAACAATTATCGTTATTTACTGCTGAAAATACCGCTAGAGTTAAACGACAAAAAGAAGCTCCTATCTTTGTAATTATAGGAAATCCTCCCTATAATGCAAACCAACAAAATGAAATGGATTTGAATAAAAATCGTCCTCATCATGTTTTAGATCAAATGATTAAAGATACCTATATTAATGATTCAAAATCTGTAGCAAGAACTACTAGAAAATTATTATTTGATCCATATATTAAGGCAATAAAATGGGCTTCTGAGAGAATTAAAAAATTAAACAATGAAGGAATAGTTGCTTTAGTCACTAATAATAGTTTTATTGATGCAATTGCTTTTGATGGAATGAGACGACATTTAGAAAAGGATTTTGATACTATTTATTTATTAGATTTAGGAGGTAATTCTCGTAAATCTAATAACATTGCTGTTAGTAATGTTTTTGATATTCGTGTCGGAGTTAGTATTAATTTTTTTGTCAAAAGAAACAAAATCACGACAGAATTAAAAACAAAAACTAAAATTTATTATTGCAAGGTTGATGAAAGTTTAAGTAAACAAGAGAAATTTAATTATTTGCAAACAAATCAAAATATTAGTCTTCTCGAATGGCGAGAAATTACACCAGATAAAAAATATAATTGGTTAACAGATGATCTTCATAGTGAATTTGATGATTTTATTTCAATGGGTAGTAAGGAGTCAAAATCATCAAAAAATATTAATCCTAGTGCAATTTTTAAAACTTATGCTTTAGGAATATCTACAAATAAAGATAGTTGGTTATATAATTATTCTCAAGATATACTAGCTGAAAATGTTGAGTCTTTTTGTGAAATTTATAATGCTGAGTTATACCGATGGAAAGCAGCGGGTAAACCTAGTGATTTAATGAGTTTTTTAATTAATGATGAAACAAAAATTAAATGGTCTTCTTTATTAGTAGATAAATTTAAAAGGGAAAGATTAGCTAAATTTGATCCTTCAAAAATACGTCAATCTATCTATAGACCTTTTAATAAAACTTATGTTTGCTTTGATGAATTGTTAATTGATGCTCCAACTTTACAAAAATATTTTATTCCTAATATAAATATAGAAAACGAAAATCAAGTCATTTGTTTAACTGGTAGTGGATCAGAAAAACCTTTTATGGTACTTTTATGTAACAATATTGCTGATTTACACTTAAATGGTGCAGGATGTAGCACTCAATGTTTCCCTTTTTATACCTATAATCAAGATGGTACAAATTGTCAAGAAAATATCACAGATTGGGTTTTAAATGAGTACCAAAATCATTATCAAGATTCTAGTATTACTAAATGGGATATCTTTTATTATATCTACGCAATTTTACATCATCCCCTTTACAGAAACCGCTATCAAGCTAACCTGAAAAAAGAATTACCTCGTATTCCTTTCGCTCCCGATTTTAAACCATTTGTAACAGCTGGAAAACAACTAGCAAACTTACATTTAAACTACGAAAATCAACCCGAATACCCCTTACAATTCATTGAAAATGACTTCTCTTATTCCCCTCCTTTGAAGGGGGGGTTAGGGGGGGTATGGTATGTTCAAAAAATGAGACTAAGTAAAGATAAAACTCAGCTTATTTATAACGAATTTTTAACCTTAAGTGGTATTCCTAAAGAAGTATTTGAATATAAATTAGGTAACAAATCTGCTTTAGATTGGATTATTGATCAGTATCAAATTAAAACCGATAAAAGAAGTGGAATAGTTAACGATCCTAACCGCTTAGATAATGAACAATATATCGTCAGATTAATTGGACAAATTATCACAGTTAGTTTAGAAACTGTTAAGATAATTAATAACTTACCCGATTTAGGTTTAATAATATAATAGACAAATTGCGAAACTATGAAAAACTTTCATTCACAATTAATTGTTAAAGTGACTACAATAAAATTGTCAATATAGATTAATTACATTCAATTATGGCAAGTATCACAATTAGTAATTTTGATGACAGAATCAGAGAACGTTTAGAAATACAGGCTGCTATTCATGGTAGAACTATAGAAGAAGAAGCTAGAGAAATTTTACAAACGTTATTAACGGATACAACTAAACAACCCTCTAATCTTGCTTCCCTGATTAAAAAACGTTTTGCAGCTTATAATTTTGAGTTACCAGAAATTCCGAGAGAGCCAATCAATGAACCACCTAATTTTGAGCAATGATTATTCTTGATACCAATGTCCTTTCTGAATTAATGAAATCAAAACCAGATCAAGGAATCTTTAATTGGGTTGATAAACAACCCGTGCTAAGTTTATTTACTACAAGTATTACTCAAGCTGAGATTCTTTATGGTATTTCCTTGTTACCCGAAGGTAAAAGACGAGATCAATTAAATCAAGCGGATCAATTAATCTTTGCAGAAGATTTAGGAGGACGTATTATTCCTTTTGATAGTTCGGCATCGGTAGCTTTTGCTATGATGGCATCTAAAAGAAGACGTAGTGGAAAACCAATTTCTCAGTCTGATGGTCAAATAGCCGCCATTTGTTATAGTCGTGGTGCAACTTTAGTAACTAGAAATGTATCTGATTTTGAAAACTGTGGTATTACCATCATTAATCCTTGGGAACAATAGACCAATAGACTTCTTGCACCAAGTCAGGTAATAGGTAATAGGTAAAGAAATTGACGCTTTCTGTAGGAAAATTGATTTTATTCTTAGTTTCGCCAGAGGTCTAATGAGCGAAACTCATTCTGAGTGTTTTTCGGAGTTTCGCAAGATATCTATTAACTATAATTGTAATTGTTTACCCATCTGAGAAATTTTAGTGCTAATTTTAAGGATTACCAACTAAACCAAATAACTTAGCTAAACCTCCTAAAATGGCTAAAATAAAACCGATTACCACACTACGATTAATAAATTCTTGAAACTCAAGTCTCTTATCTAAACCGTCAATTTTTGTCTCTAATTTTGCTTGACCTATTTTTAAGTCGGTCAGATCTTCTTCTATTTTTTCTAATCTTTGGTCAACCTTATCAAATCGTTGATCAATCTTATCAAATTTTTCTTCAATTTGTTGAAAACGATCATCAATCTGCTGAAATTTGAGATCAAGTTGCTTAAACTTTTGATCAAGGTATTCTTTTAAATTCTGCTCAATCATTACAGACATCGGTTAAACTCCTAATTCTAATTAGGGTTTGCTGAATAAATGGCTGGTGAGGGCGAGTTGATAGTTGATAGTTGATAGTTGATAGTTTGACCGGGTCTTTTAACGAGCAAAAATCTTGATTAATCCCCGTAAATGTAAGGTTTTTTACTATTATTTGTTGAAATCCTTGCACTTAATTCAAGTCCCACCAACTTGAAAGTCTTGATCTACATAGCTGTCAGCTTTTTTCCGTAAACCCTAATTACGATTTTTTTTAATTAAATTTTGGGGAGCTGTCATATTTCCCCCTATTTTTTTCTTACTTATAAATAATACATAAAACCGGTAAATTGTCAATAGTTTGTCATAAAAATTAACTTATAGTGATTCCAATTAAGATTAAAACAGTTGAAAAATAGGTTCGTAGTTGCGCTTTAGCGCTTCTTAGGACTAAAGTCCAACAACAAACTAAAAACTTTTGTTTAATTTTTATTTGGAATTACTATAAATTAATCGGGTGAGCAACTCTTAATAATTGCTCACCCGATCGAGTAATTTTGAAGTCAAAAAACCTTAGAATAAACCTAAAGTTAAAGACGTATCAATCGGCATAGTTGCGCCAATTCCCAACCAAAGAGTGACAGCAGTTCCAGTTAAGAAAACAGTCATTGCAATGGGACGACGGAAAGGATTTTGAAACTTGTTAACACTTTCAATGAAAGGAATTAACATTAAACCTAAAGGAACAGCAGTTTGTAAAGCGATTCCTAAGAGTTTATTGGGAACCACCCGTAGGATTTGGAAAATAGGATATAAATACCATTCAGGTAAAATTTCCAAAGGAGTAGCGAAGGGGTTGGCAGGTTCACCAATTAAAGCAGGATCTAAAATGGATAAACCAACGATTAAACCTAATACTCCCAACATACAGAGGGGGAACATATAAAGAATGTCGTTAGGCCAAGCAATTTCGCCGTAGTCATGGTGGCCCATACCTTGAGCAATTTTAGCGCGGAACTTAGGATCGGCCAAATCTGGCTTTTTAATAATTTTTGCAGACATGATGTTAAAAGTGCTCCGAATAATAGCGTAAAACTATAGTATCAATAACGATAAGCAAAAAACAGCTTATCGTCAGTTCAAAAGTCGTTTACAAAGGACCAGAAATACCTTGTTTACGGATTAATAAGAAGTGTAATAACATAAACACAGCCATTAACCAAGGTAACACAAAAGTATGAATACTATAGAAACGGGTTAAGGTAGCTTGACCAACACTTGCACTACCGCGTAATAATTCAACGAGTTGATCGCCAACCACGGGAATAGCAGCAGGTACACCGGAAACGATTTTAACGGCCCAGTAACCAACTTGGTCCCAAGGTAAAGAATAACCAGTTACACCGAAAGAAACAGTGATTACAGCCATGGTGACACCCACAACCCAGGTTAATTCTCTAGGCTTTTTGAAACCACCAGTTAAATAAACGCGAAACACGTGGAGAATCATCATTAAAACCATCATACTAGCGGACCAGCGATGGATCGAACGGATTAACCAACCAAAGTTGACATCGTTCATAATGTACTGTACAGAAGCAAAAGCCTCGGTTACAGTGGGTTTATAGTAGAAAGTCATGGCGAAACCAGTAGCAAACTGGATCAAGAAGCAAGTTAAGGTAATTCCACCGAGACAGTAAAAAATATTGACATGGGGGGGAACATACTTGCTGGCAATATCATCAGAGATCGCCTGAATTTCTAGGCGTTCTTGAAACCACTGAAAAGTTTTAGATTCGGTTACTTGTTTGGAAAACATGAAGTTAGGTTCTTCTCTATTAATGTTTTGGTAACAATTGCTTATGAAGCAGTTATTTGTGCCTATGTTACTAGGACTCTCTTAAAAAAATGTAACATATTATTAAGGACACATTTAACAATTGTAGGGGGTGAACGGCCCTTCACTCCTACCAAGTTAATAGTCAACACTGCTCGTAAATCTAGTATTTTCTGGTAATAACTGAAAAATAAGAGCAGTTGCAGTCTAAGTCTTTTGAAGACTACGTTAGTTAAGTCATCATACCCTAGGATGAACGCCAGTTTTAGGCTCTATGTTCAAGTATTAAATAAGCCCGACTAGACGGCCGTGTACTTGAAATAACAAGCTTTTCTAACATTGACGAGGCAAACTTTACCCATTTTTATGGAGTTTTCACCAAATGAGTAATTACGCATTTGTATTAGATTCTCACAAAAAACCATTGCAACCCACTCACCCTTCCGTAGCTCGAAAACTACTGAAGAAGGGAAAAGCCGCCGTTTTCAGACGTTATCCTTTTACTATTATTCTCAAGGAGGAAAAGACCAATACCGTTACTCAGCCTATTGAACTAAAAATAGACCCAGGCTCAAAAACAACGGGAATCGCCTTAGTTTGTAATGGTGAAGTAATCTGGGGTGGCGAATTAACTCACCGTGGTTTTCAAATCAAAGATAAATTGCAATCAAGAGCAAATTGTCGCCGTGGTCGTAGAAATCGAAATACTAGGTATAGAAAACCAAGATTCCTT
>JAABRE010000125.1 GCA_011391125.1 Synechococcales cyanobacterium S06 | reverse complement strand
AGACTTTGATCTAAAATAAATCCTAACCAACAAGAGACAAATAAATGAGTATTTAAAACCGGATAATCATTTTTAGGTAAATTATTTAAAATTTCTGCTCTTATTTTAGGGAAATTTGTAAACATGGCAAAAGAATATTTACTAAAGTTCTTTTGCTATTTTATCATAAAAATTACCCCAATTTTTACTTTTTTTTTACCTTTCACCATTTCTGGACTGCTATATAAGGTGCAGGCATTTTTTTATAACTCGTTTTTATTTGAAACAATACCTATTCTATAACGTCCTAACTAACTTAATCGCTGCTATAAATTTAAACGAGAATTATGACTATGAACAAAAAACCATGTTGCACCAATATGATTTTTTAACTTTTTTGAAAATGATAAAGTTTTTCGGACTCACCGAAATACTCGTTGCCCTTCGAGTATTATTAAATCTTTCGATATAACTTGTTTTTGCCGATGATTTATCTACAGGTTTACCTCTTTTTGATAGTAAAATCATAGTATAAGCTTTCTAAAAATCTGTATAACAAACAGCACATTGTCGAGATATAGGAGGTAAATTTTTTCATAATTTTTGAGCTGTTTTCTTACTTTTATCTCCAAAAACTAGAGCTACTGCTTGGTGCGCTAATATTTCTGAGGACACCTCAGAAATCGCGCATCCGCAATTTCTTTTGTTACAGAGTCTAAAGCTAGGCATATTAAGACTTTTAAGTTTTTATTATAAACAAAAAACTATAATTCATTTAGTTATAAAATTAATTTATATCTTTTTTTTTTTCAGAAATAGTTGCTTTTTTCTCTACTTATAGTATTTTTGATTTACATAATATTGTAACCATCTTTTTGAAACACCGGTTACTTGAACTATTCCTTCTCAAGATATTTTTTCTAAAAGTAATTTATCAATTAATTTTTGGGTTTCATTACTGATAGGTTAATGTCGAGGATTTTCCACAAATTGCCTCTGCAATCTTTACATTTATAACGTTGTTTACCATAATTAGTTTTACCATACTTAACAATTTTATCTAAGTTACATTTTAGACATTTCATTAAATTTAAACCTCCTATTTATTATTTTTAAATAATTTTATCCTTATTATGCACGAATACTCAATTACGATACAGGGGACTGTCTTATTGTTCGATTCAGTTTTAAATTCCCAACAATTTTAACAACAAGTTAAATCAATCTTAACATCAAAATGTTAAATTGCAGTCATCTTGAAAAATAAACAAATGTAAGTTTATGAACTTAACAGCAGAAACTACGGTTTTAGCCACAGAAGAATTGCAAAAAATAGATGCCTATTGGCGTGCTTGCCACTACTTAGCAGTAGGCATGATTTATCTCAAAGACAACCCCTTACTCAAACAAAAATTAACCTCAGATCATATTAAATATCGTCTTTTAGGACATTGGGGCGCATCACCGGCCTTAAGTTTTAGTTATGTTCATCTCAACCGTCTGATCAATAAATATGACCTCAACGCCATCTTTATGGCAGGCCCCGGCCATGGTGCGCCAGGAGTCCTTGCACCTGTTTACTTAGAAGGGACTTATTCCGAGGTCTATCCCGATAAAAGCGAAGATGAGGAAGGGATGCGCAAATTCTTTAAACAATTTTCCTTCCCAGGTCATATTGGTAGCCATTGCACCCCAGAAACCCCTGGCTCAATCCATGAGGGGGGAGAATTGGGTTATAGCGTCTCCCATGCTTACGGTTCAGTATTCGATAATCCCGATTTAATTACAGCAGTGGTTGTAGGTGATGGGGAAGCAGAAACCGGTCCCTTAGCAACCTCTTGGCATTCTAATAAATTTATCAATCCGATTCGAGATGGAGCAGTTTTAGCGATTTTAAACCTAAACGGCTATAAAATCGCTAATCCTACTATTTTATCACGGATTAGTCATGAAGAATTGGAATGTCTCTTTAAAGGTTACGGTTACACCCCCTACTTTGTAGAAGGGGATGATCCCCAGATCATGCACCAGAAAATGGCTGCAACTATGGAAACCTGTATCCTCGAAATTAAGAAAATTCAAGAGGAAGCCAGAAGTAGCGGTGTTGCGAAACGTCCTCTGTGGCCGATGATCGTGCTACGGACTCCTAAAGGTTGGACAGGACCGAAAGAAGTAGATGGACATAAAGTAGAAGGTTTCTGGAGAGCGCATCAAGTGCCGATGGGAGGAATGCACAGCAACCCTCAGCACGTTGAAATGTTAGAAGAGTGGATGAAAAGCTACAAACCAGAGGAGCTTTTTGACGAAACTGGCAAATTAATCCCCGAATTAAAGGAATTAGCCCCTAAAGAACATCGCCGGATGAGTGCTAATCTTAATGCTAATGGTGGCTTATTGCGAAAAGCCTTAAAATTACCTGATTTCCGAGATTTTGCTGTGGAAGTACCCAAACCAGGCACGGTAGAAGTCGAAAATACTCGCATTCTCGGTAAATTCCTACGGGAAGTAATGCGTAATAATATGACATCTTTCCGAGTTTTTGGGCCTGATGAGACTGCATCTAACCGTCTTCAGGATATTTATGAAGTAACTCAGAAAACATGGATGGCAGACATTTTACCCGAAGATGCTGATGGTAGCTTATTATCAACCGATGGTCGGGTAATGGAAATGTTAAGCGAACATACTCTACAAGGTTGGTTAGAGGGTTATTTACTCACAGGAAGACATGGGTTTTTCCATACTTATGAGGCTTTTGCCCATGTGATTGATTCCATGTTTAACCAACACGCTAAATGGTTAGATATTTGTAAAAAAGAAGTTCCCTGGCGGGCTTCGGTATCTTCCTTAAATATCCTCTTGTCTTCTCTAGTTTGGCGGCAAGATCATAATGGTTTTAGTCACCAAGATCCTGGTTTTATTGATATCGTTACTAACAAGAGTCCTGATGTAGTTCGGGTTTATTTCCCCCCAGATGCTAACTGTTTATTATCCGTAGGGAATCATTGTTTAAAAAGTACCGATTACGTCAATGTAATTGTGTCTGATAAACAAATGCATCTCCAATATTTAAACATGGATGAGGCGATTAAACACTGTGCTAAGGGAATTGGCATTTGGGAATGGGCTAGTAATGATGATTGTGGTAAAGAGCCTGATGTTCCTGATGTCGTTATGGCTTGTTGTGGTGATATTCCGACTATGGAATCTTTGGCTGCGACTGCAATTTTACGGGAGGAATTTCCTGATCTCAAAGTACGTTTTATTAACGTAGTTGACTTGTTTAAATTAATGCCGGACACTGAACATCCTCACGGTTTATCAGACCGAGATTTTGATGGTTTATTTACCCCAGATAAACCTGTAGTTTTCAATTTTCATGGTTATCCCTGGCTGGTTCATAAGCTTACTTATCGCCGGACTAATCAAGAACGCATACATGTGCGTGGTTATAAGGAAGAAGGTAACATTAATACTCCTTTAGAATTGGCAATTAGAAACCAAGTTGACCGTTTTAATTTGGTTATTGATGTTATTGATCGTGTCCCTAAATTGGGTTCTGCGGCTGCGTATGTTAAGGAAAGAATGAAGAATGAAATCATTGATAACCTACGTTATGCGTTTGAGCAGGGTATTGATCGGGATGAATTTGTTAATTGGAAGTGGAACTTCTAACAGTGATTAGTAGTAGATAGCTGTAGGGTGAGCAATGACAAAATTAAACCTAAATTTTGTGGTTGTTCGCCCCCTTTGAAAGCCATGGTAATTTGAATAATTTTACATAATTATGAATTTTCAACCAATAAACACGATTATTGAAGACGATCGCACAGGTTTAAGTGTCGAGACAATTAGACGAGCTTTGGCAGATAACCTGTTTTATATTCAAGGTAAATTTCCGGCAATTGCCACGAAAAACGACTATTATATGGCATTAGCTTATACAGTGCGCGATCGCTTAATCCAACGCTGGATCAATAGCACTGAAGCTTACCTGAAACCAGAGATCAAAACAGTTTGCTATTTATCCGCCGAATTTCTTTTAGGCCCCCATTTAGTTAATAATTTAATTAACCTAGATATTTACGAACCAGTAAAACAAGCTGTTGAGGCTTCAGGGTTAGATTTTGCAGAATTAATCGTCCAAGAAGAAGAACCAGGCCTAGGAAACGGCGGTTTAGGTCGTTTAGCTGCTTGTTACATGGATTCTCTGTCATCTTTGGAAATTCCGGCTATTGGTTACGGTATTCGCTACGAATTTGGCATTTTTGACCAAGTAATTGAGAATGGTTGGCAAGTAGAAATTACCGATAAATGGTTACTTTATGGTAATCCCTGGGAAATTGAGCGGCCTGAAGCTTCAGTCAATGTCAAACTAGGCGGTTATACTGAACCTTATACCGATTCTGAGGGAAATTACAAAGTTAAATGGACTCCTTACCAAATAATTAAGGGTATTCCCTACGATACACCCATTACAGGCTATAAAGTTAATACTGTTAATACTTTGCGTTTGTGGAAGTCAGAAGCTTGCGAATCTTTTGATTTTCAAGCATTTAATCAGGGAGACTACTATAGAGCAGTAGAGGAAAAATTAGTTTCTGAGAATATTAGTAAAGTTCTCTATCCTAATGATGAGCCATTACAGGGCAAAAAGTTACGTTTAGCTCAACAATACTTCTTTGTATCTTGTTCTTTACAGGATCTGATTCGCCGATACTTACGGGTAGGGGGTAGGTTAGAAACATTCTCTAGTAAGTTTGCTGTGCAACTTAACGATACTCACCCCTCCATCGGTGTCGCTGAGTTGATGCGTCTCTTGGTAGATGAACATGGTATGGAATGGGGTCAAGCGTGGGAGATTACCCAAAATACCTTTGCTTATACAAATCATACCTTGTTACCGGAAGCTTTAGAAAAATGGACTTTATCCTTGTTTGCTGAACTTTTACCTCGTCATTTGGAGATTATTTACGAAATTAACCAGCGTTTCTTGGATCAGGTCAGAATTAGGTATCCTGGTGATCAGGGTAAGATTGATGCTTTATCTCTAATTGATGAGAGTGGGGATAGGTTTATTCGCATGGCACACTTAGCAAGTGTGGGTAGTCATGCCATTAATGGAGTAGCAGCTTTACATAGTGAGTTACTGAAAAAAGATGTTTTACGGGATTTCTATGAGTTATCTCCCGAAAAATTCAGTAATAAAACCAATGGAGTTACTCCCCGCCGTTGGATCGTATTAAATAATTCTCGTTTAGCTCAGTTAATTACTGAGAAAATAGGGAATAATTGGATTAAAAATCTGGATGAGTTACGAAAATTAGAGGCTTTTGTTGATGATCCTCAGTTTCGTCACTGTTGGCATCAAATTAAACAGGCAATTAAGCAAGATTTAGCGACTAGGATTGAACAACAACAGGGACTTAAACTTGATGTTGAATCTTTGTTTGATGTTCAGGTTAAACGGATTCATGAGTATAAACGCCAACATCTCAACGTTTTACATATTATCACCCTCTATAATCGCCTGAAACAGAATCCTAATTTAGAGATTACGCCCCGTACTTTCTTTTTTGGTGGTAAAGCTGCCCCTGGTTACTTTATGGCGAAGTTAATCATTAAATTGATTAATTCTGTGGGGGAAGTTGTCAATAATGATCCGATAGTGGGCGATCGCTTGAAAGTTGTCTTTATTCCCGATTTTAATGTCACCAATAGCCAGGGAGTCTATCCGGCGGCTGATTTATCCGAACAAATCTCTACTGCGGGCAAAGAAGCATCAGGAACCGGCAATATGAAGTTTTCTCTCAATGGTGCGCTCACTATCGGCACTTTAGACGGTGCTAATGTGGAAATTCAAGAAGAAGTGGGAGCAGAAAATTTCTTTCTCTTTGGCTTAACAACTGACCAAGTTTATGCTACTAAAGCGCGGGGTTATAACCCCTGGGATTATTACAATGGCAATGGGGAATTAAAACAGGTCATTGACTTGATTAACTCTGGCCTATTTTCTCACGGTGATACAGGATTATTCCGTCCCTTAGTAGATAATCTGTTGTCTGACGATCCCTATCTTCTCTTGGCTGACTATCAATCCTATATAGACTGTCAAGAAAGGGTATCTCAAGCCTATCGTAATCAGGAACAATGGGTCAAAATGTCCATTCTCAATGTAGCACGCATGGGCAAATTTTCTAGCGATCGGGCGATTAAGGAATATTGCCAAGATATTTGGAAGCTTAATCCAATTCCTGTAGAATTGAAGCCTTATTTGCCAGAAAATGCCATGTTAAAGGTGTAAAGAAATTAAGCTTTTAGTACGGTAGATCAAGCTAAAAGCTTGATTGAAAGGAGATGGGCAAGATATTAGGATAAATTGCCCTCCCTTGTGTCAAGAATTACCAAACCATCACAACTATCTAAAACCATGAGTCTCAAACTGTATCTACTCAGACACGGCGAAACTACCCACAGTCAAACCGGAGGCTATTGTGGCGAACTTGAACCGGAATTAACCCCTGAAGGGCAACAAATGGCTGAATACTTCGCTCAAGCTTACTCAAGCTTACCCTGGGAAACTGTTTTTGTTAGTCCGATGAAACGCACGATAGCAACAGCTAAACCCCTATGTGAGGCTATAGGCTTAGAAATGCAACTAAGAGAGGGCTTAAAAGAGATTAGGTATGGATTATGGGAAGATAAGACAGTTCAAGAGGTAGAAAGAGATTATTACCAAGATTATGTTAACTGGTTAACCGAACCTGCTTGGAATCCCCCTACAGGTGGTGAAACGGCGGTGGAAGTTGCCAGTCGTGCTTCTCTGGTAATTGCTGAAATTCAACAAAAATATACCGATGGTAATGTTTTGGTAGTATCCCATAAAGCAACAATTAGAATTATTCTTTGTAGCTTGTTAGGAATTGATTTAGGACGCTACAGAGATCGCATTGAAATGTCGGTAGCATCTGTTAGTGTGGTAAAATTTGACCTACATGGTCCTCTATTACAAAAGTTGGGCGATCGCTCCCATTTACCCCTAGAATTAAGTAGTCGAAAAGGAACTTAGTTTCTCTGTTTGAAATTCTTGCCCAGTATGTTAGATCGCTTTGCGCAAGTCAAAAGTAAGAGGGGATTGCTTTTTGGCGACATAATCTCGATCGCCTCTTTATCAAATTGGTATTAGGCTTCTAGCCGGATATACTGAAGATTTCTCATAGTTTTTTAAGGTTTTGGGGCTGCTTAACAGGTATTCCCCATAATTTATAATAATTAATTAGTTAGGACTTACGCATTGACAACAAAAGATAAATATGCATTCACTCTTTTGAGGTAACGAAAAACTTAGTTATTGAGAAATAGTAAATTCTGGAGGTAAAT
>JAABRE010000124.1 GCA_011391125.1 Synechococcales cyanobacterium S06 | reverse complement strand
ACTTTAAACCTCGAAGCAAAAAAGGAATATCTAGTTAATAAATTTAAGAAAATTGTTAATAAGATATTACCAAAAAATAACGACCAAAATCCAGAAAATAATACCAGATTAAAGGTTAATAATGAACAAGAGGACAAAGAAATATCATCCTCTTTATTACAAGCAAGAAACTATTATCAAGTTCAATCCTATTCAGGAAAAGTTGCACTTTTCTTTGCTAAAGAAGGGGGTATTTATTCCTTTATTTTTCCCCAAGGAGGTTGGGAGTCATTATTAACAGGAGAAGTATCAATTCATTTAGTACCGGGTAATCATACCGGAGTTTTAAATACCCCTAATGTTCAGATTTTAGCCTCACTTATAGAAAAGAGAATAAAATAAAATCTTTGATCATCTGTGTTGCAAATTTGCGCTTCTCAAATTTGAGTAGCATTAGGGTTAGTAAATTAGACTTGCTCTTTTTTTTTATTCAAATACGATTCTGCTATAGTAGAACTACTAAATTTGTAAAAACTATTAAAGATTTTTCAAAAAATATGAATTTTTCTAAACTATCCCACTCTTATCCCCTCTCACATCTTCAGCAAGGTATCTTATTTCATAGTTTATACGAAGAAGAAAAAGGCTTATATATTCAGCAAATTGTAGCGCAATTAAATGAAAAAATTAATCTTAATCTTTTTGAGCAAAGTTGGCAACAAGTTCTTAACAGACATGAAATTTTAAGAACTAACTTAAGTTGGGAAAATCTTGAAACTCCTGTGCAAATTGTCAATTCAGAGATTAAATTCAATCTGAATACGGAAGATTGGAGTCATTTAACCACCGAAAAACAGCAAGAAAAATTTACTCACTTTTTAACAGAAGATCGAGACAAAGGTTTTGATTTTAAAGAAGCTCCTTTAATGCGTTTATTTATATGTAAATTAGCAGATTGTCATTATAAAATGCTGTGGACTTTTCATCATATATTATTAGATGGACGTTCTTTTACCTTAATTTTAAAAGAAGTATTCACTATATATCAAGCTAAATTAAAAGGGGAAAATATTAACTTAAATGAACCGATACCTTATCATAATTATATTAACTGGTTGGAAAAACAAGACCTAAAAAAAGCTGAAGATTTTTGGCAAAAACAATTTAAAAATTTTACTACTCCCACTTCCCTAACAATCAAAAAAATTGGTCAAGATGAACCAAGTAATAAGAAATATGCCACAGAAACCCTGAATTTAAGTCGGGAATTAACCGAAAAATTGCAGATTTTTGTTAAAGAAAATAACCTGACTTTAAATACTTTAATTCAAGGAGCATGGTCATTATTATTAAGTCGTTATAGTGGCGAAGAAGATATCGTCTTTGGTGCTGTTAGAGCTTGTCGTCATACTGTCGATAATGCAGAATCAATGATTGGTTTATTGATTAATACTGTACCAGTCAGAATCAGAGTTTCACCGGAAGAAACTGTACTTTCCTACCTGAATAAGATTCGGCAAAACTGGTTAAAAATGCGGGATTTTGAAACGACTCCCCTAACTAAAATACAACAATTGATTAATTTACCTGCTAATATTCCCTTATTTGAAAGTTTATTAGTATTTGAAAATTACCAATTAAATGAACATTTACAACAGCAAGGAAATCAGTGGAAAAATAGAGATTTTCAATTGTTTAGACAAGGTCATTATCCTCTAAATATGGGCGCTTATAATGGAGAGCAATTATGCCTAAAAATAGGTTATCAAACCGAACAATTTGACCAATTTATGATTGAGAAAATGTTAGATCATCTGCAAACCTTATTAGACGGAATGATTAATAAGCCAGATGAAACAATATCCGGACTACCTCTTGAAAGTAAAATAGAAAATAAACATTTTAGTTGTGTACTTATTGGTTGGGAATCACTCCTTATTGAATGTGCCAAATTATTAACTGCAAATGGTCATAAAATTTGTGGAATAATTTCTTCAAGTAAATTAGTAAAAAAATGGGCAGAAAAACAAAATATACCTTATGAAACTTCTCTAGAAAAAAGTAAACAATTTCTATTTGAGCGCTCTTTTGATTACTTATTTAGTATTTATAATTTAGAAATTATTCCTGAAGAAATTTTAACATTACCCACTAAGCACTCTATTAACTGTCATAATGCGTTATTACCTAAATATTCCGGATTACATGCACCATCTTGGGCTATTTTCCATGGTGAAAAACAACATGGAATTACATGGCATTTAATGACATCTGAAATAGATTCAGGAGATATTTTAAAACAAGTTTCTTTTGATATTGCAAATGATGAAACTGCTTTTACTCTCAGTATAAAATGCTATGAAGCCGTGATTTCTTCTTTTCAGAATTTAATTGATCATTTGGCATCTGAAAAAATTACCTTGACACCTCAAAATTTAGCGGAGAGAACCTTTTTTTATGGCTATCAAAAACCTTTACCAGGCTGTATTATTTCTTGGGAGCTAAAAGCTGAACAAATAGATAGGTTGGTTAGAGCTTTGACTTTCGGTACTATACCCAATTCTTTGGGTTTACCTAAATTATATATTGGCGGCCAATTTTGGCTTTTTAAAAAGATAAAAATTGAGAAGCAATCATCTAAATTACCTTCAGGAACTATCGTGGCAATTGAAAATAATTATCTCAGAATTACTACAATTACTGATGATATTATCTTTTATGATTTATCTACTATTAAGGGTGAAAGTGTATCTGTTATTAAATTACTAGATAAGTATAATATCAAAATAGGTGAGGGCTTACCCGACATAGATGAGCAAGTCAAAAAAAGGTTATTGGAGTTAGAAAATAAGCTATTTAAACATGAAAAATTTTGGGTAGAACAAATTTTAAATTTACAAGACATTCAAGCAACTTTTGTCAATCAAAAAGCCGATTGCACTATCAATACTTCTCAAATTAAAGAACAAGAATGGCTAATTCCTGATGAAATAATCACATTTATTAATAATCATCCTCAAAAGTGGAAACAAGATAGTTTTCTGTTGGTTGTTTTTGTGACTTACTTAGCGCGTATTTGTCAAACCGATAATTTTGACATCGGTATCAGAATAAATAGTTTAACACAAAAATTAACAGATTTAGAAAGCTTATTTTCTCTTGATTTGCCCTTAAAAATTAAGCTAAAAAATTATAGTTTTGATGAATTTTTTTCCAGGATACAAAAACAAGTAAAATCCATTGAAAAACAGCAAACTTTTTCGAGAGATATGGTACTTCGTTATCCAGAAATCAGTAAACAAAAGAATTTAAAATCACAACTAAAATTGGATATTGTAGTTCAGATAACAGAGCAACTGAATCATCAAAACACATTAGAGTTTAATAATCCTTTAACTTTTGTAATTTCAAAACAAAAGCAAAAGTGTAAATTTATTTATGATGAGACCAAAATAAATAATACTACCATTAACTGGTTACTAAATAATTTAACAATCTTTAGTCAAAATATAGTTAGCAATTCAAGTCAGTTTATTAACAAAATTTCCCTTTTATCTAAGCAACAATTAAATCAAATCTTAAGAGAAGGGAATCAAACAACAAAGGATTATCTCAAAAATAAATCCATTCACCAATTATTTGAAGAACAAGTGTTTCAAACACCTAATAATCTAGCCGTAGTTTTTGAAGACAAAAAATTAACCTATCAAGAATTAAATGAAAAGGCGAATCAATTGGCACATTATTTACAAAAATTAGGAGTAAAACCAGAGACATTAGTAGGAATTTGTATCGAACGTTCTTTAGAGATGATCATCGGAATATTCGGGATATTAAAAGCAGGAGGAGCTTATATACCTATCGATCCAAATTATCCCACGAAAAGAAAAAAATTGCTCCTTGAAGAAGCTAATTTTCCTTTAGTTTTAACTCAAGCAAATGTTTTAAATCAGTTAAAGGGAATAGAAACCAAAATCATTTGTTTAGATGAAGAATGGGAAGTTATTTCCTCAGAAAACATTGATAATCCTAAAAACGATCTTAAATTGTCTCACCTGGCTTATGTAATTTATACCTCTGGATCAACGGGAAAACCAAAAGGGGTAATGATAGAACATAAATCCTTAAGTTATTTTGCACAAACAATAATCACCGAATGTAGCATTCACTCAAGTGATCGCCTTTTACAATTTGCCAACATTACTTTTGATGCTGCCGTAGAAGAAATTTTCCCTTGTTTAATTTGTGGTGCAACTTTAATCCTACGCACTGAGGAAATGTTAAGGAATATTCGATATTTTGTTCAACAAGCTGAAGATTGGCAGTTAACAGTTTTAGATTTGCCTACGGCTTATTGGCATCTACTGGTGACAGAATTAGCTGAAAGAAAATTTATATTACCAGAATTTTTACGTTTAGTTATTATTGGCGGGGAAAAAGCAATCACAAATAAATTCAATCTTTGGCTAAATATTGTCGGAGATCAGATAACATTAATTAACACTTATGGACCAACAGAAACAACAGTAACAGCGACTATTTATCAAGTATTTTCACAGAAACGATTATCGGAAATTCCCCTAGGTTATCCTTTACCTTATGTTCAAACCTATATTTTAGACCAATATTTACAACTATTACCAATAGGAACAATAGGAGAAATATACATCGGTGGAGATGGTGTAGCAAGGGGTTATTTAAACCGTGAACAATTAACCGCAGAAAAATTTATTCCTAACCCTTTTGGTGAGGGGAAATTATATAAAACTGGTGATTTAGCTCGTTATTTACCTGATGGTAATATCGAATTTATTGGCCGCATTGATAACCAAGTAAAAATTAGAGGTTTCCGTATCGAATTAGGGGAAATAGAAACTACTTTAAACCAACATCCACAGATAAAAGAAACTGTAGTAATAGCGAAAGAAAATGCACAAGGAGATAAATATTTAGTAGCTTATTTAATTACAAAAGAGGAAATTTCAGTTAAAGAAATCCGACAATTTCTCTCAAAAAATCTGCCAGATTATATGATTCCAGCAGCTTTTGTATTTTTAGATAGTTTTCCCTTAAATCCCAATGGTAAAATAGACAGAAAAGCGTTACCTGAACCAGATTTTGAATTAACAAGAGAAAATGAATTTATCCCACCTCGTAATTCCACTGAACTAACCCTAGTAAATATTTGGCAACAAGTTTTAAAAATCGAAAAAATAGGCATAAATGATAACTTTTTTGAGTTAGGAGGTCATTCTTTATTAGCAACCCAAATAATATCTCGTATTCGTAACAATTTTCAGATAGAATTAGCATTACGTTATTTATTTCAAGAGCCAACTATTGCCCAATTGGCTGAATTAATTGATAATTTATGTTGGACACAATTAAATCAAATATCTTTAGACAGTGAAAATTTAGAAGAAGGAGAAATTTAAACAAATATGAACTCTATTCAAACCTTGTTATCAGAAATTAGACAACGTAAAATTCAATTATGGGTAGAAAATGATCGTTTGCGTTTTTCTGCACCTCCTGGTGTGATGAATCCCCAATTAAAAGAGGAAATTAAGAATCATAAACCAGAAATTATCGCATTTTTACAACAATTTAAAACCACAAATTCAAACTTAATTCCTGTTGTTTCTAGGGAAGGAGAATTACCTTTATCTTTTACACAGGAAAGACTCTGGTTTTTGACTCAGCTTGATCAAACAAGTGCGTCCTATAATATGCAAACAACCCTGAAAATAACAGGTCAATTAAATATTATCGCTCTCGAAAAAGCTATTAACTTTCTAGTTCAAAGACATGAATCTTTGCGGACTAATTTTATTAATAATCAGGGGATTGCTCAAGGAATTATTAAACCAGAAATTAGCACACCTTTATCCATTATTGAACTCAAAGATATTCAAGAAATTAATACCATACTTGAAGAGCATAAATCGAAAATTTTTGATTTAGAAAAAGATAATTTACTGCAATTTACCTTATTAAAAATTACTCCAGAAGAGCAGATTTTAATGATTACCACGCATCACATTATTAGTGATGGTTTTTCCCTGGGAATTTTAACTAGAGAATTATCAGAATTATATCAATCTTTTGATGAAAATCAAACACCAACCTTAAAACGTTTACCCATACAATACCTAGATTTTGCCGCTTGGCAAAGAAATTATTTAACTGAAAATACCTTAAGAAATAAGCTTAATTTTTGGCAACAACATTTAGAAAATAGATATCCTCTATCTACTTTTCCTACCGATTATCCTCGTCCTCAAATTCAAACTTTTACGGGTGCAACCTATAAACAAATAATTAATAATTCTCTGAAAAATAAACTGAAAAATTTAACTAAAACCGAGGGAGTCACCTTATTTATTACTTTACTTACAGCCTTTAAGGTATTACTTTATCGTCATACTGGTCAAGAAAAATTAGTAATTGGTTATCCTCATGTGGGAAGAAACAATGTAGAGCTAGAAAACTTAATAGGGTTTTTTGCGAATACCTTATTAGTCAGTAGTAATTTAAGTGGAAATCCTAGTTTTAAAGAGTTTCTTCATCAGATTAAAAACTTTCTTTTTCAAAGTTATGAATATCAAGATTTACCTTTTGAAAAATTAGTAGAAGAATTAAACCCAGAAAGAAATCTTAGTTATAATCCCTTATTTCAAGTGTGGTTTAATATGCTTAATTTAGAATCTAAACCTTTAGAATTAAGTGGTTTAAAAGTAGAATCTTATTCAGAATCAGAAAATAATACCGATGTCAACGCAAAATTTGATTTAACTATTTATGTTAGAGAAAACCCAGATTATTTAGAGTTAAATTGGGTTTATAATCGGGATTTATACTCAGAAAAAACGATTAGCTGGTTAGCAGAACAATATCAAGTTTTATTAGTAGCAATTACCGAGAATCCAGAAATACAAATTAATAATTTACCTTTAATTATCAAGGAAGATTCAGAAAAAATATCCTCCTTGAATCAGCAAATTATACCCAATCCTTGTTTTCAGGAATTTTTAGGAGTAGAAATCGAACAATCAATTCCCAAACGATTTGAAAAAATAGTTAAAAATAATCCCCAACAGATAGCAATTATTAGCAATAATCAGGAATTGACATATAAAGAATTAAACGAAAAAGCGAATCAAATTGCATCTCTAATTTTAGAATTAGCTCCTTCAGATTGTCAGCAAATTGGTATTTTGTTAGGACATGATTATACAACCATTGCGGCTATATTAGGGATTTTAAAAACAGGAAAAACTTATATTTGTCTTGATCCAACTTATCCAAAATCCCGTTTAAAATATGTCTTAAAAGACTCTCAAACTAAGATTATTATAACTAATAACCAAAATTTAGGTTTAGCTGAAGAATTAAAGGATAACCAATTATTAATTACTAATATTGAGTCGGTTAATTATAACAGAAATCACTCAAAAGACGACTTAAACTTATCAATTTCATCTGCTAATATTGCCTATATTCTTTACACTTCTGGTTCAACGGGTCATCCTAAAGGAGTCATTCAAAATCATCGGAATGTACTGCATTTTATTAGAAATTATACTAATAATTTAAAGATTAATTCAGAAGATAAATTAAGTTTGTTAGCATCCCCAAGTTTTGATGCAGCCGTCATGGATATTTTTGGTGCATTATTAAATGGAGCAACTTTATGTTTATATGATGTGAAATCCGAAGGTTTAAATAAATTACCACAGTGGTTAAATGAGGAAAAAATTACTATTTATCATTCCACTCCCACTTTATACCGTTACTTGATCAAAGAATTAAAAGAAACCAATAAAAACCAATTTCCTCAACTTCGTTTAATTGTATTAGGAGGAGAAGAAGTAGTTAAAAAAGACGTAAAATTATATCAAGAATATTTTAGTGATAATTGTGTTTTTATTAATGGTTATGGATGTTCGGAATCATCTTTTAATTTAAGATATTTTATTAACAAAAATACGCCGATTAACCATAATATAATTCCCATTGGCTATCCCTTTGAACATACAGAAATATTGCTAATTGATAAACACAAAAATGAAACACAAATTTATGGCGAAATTGGGATCAAAAGTGAATATGTGGCCTTGGGATATTGGCAACAACCAGAATTAACAAACAAGGTCTTTTTACCGGATTCAAATGATAGTAAAAAACGCATTTATCGTACAGGAGACTGGGGAAGATTAAGAAGTGATGGTACAATAGAATTTTTAGGACGAAAAGATTTCCAAGTAAAAATTCGCGGTTTTAGAATAGAATTAGGGGAAATTGAAACTACTTTAAACCAACATCCTAGCATTAAAGAAACGATAGTTATTGCGAAAGA
>JAABRE010000123.1 GCA_011391125.1 Synechococcales cyanobacterium S06 | reverse complement strand
ATTTTTGCCTGAATATAGCCCTGACTATAACTTAATTGAATTGGTATGGCATTCAGCGAAAGAGCATATTGCTAATCGTCTTTTTACATCTATTGAAGACTTAGAATTTTTGTTACATAGACTTTTAAATGAAGGGGAACTAATTATTAACTGGGAGCGTAAACTTAAAAACAAAGGCAATTCTATTAATGTCGTTTAAATGCGTAACAGCTTACTATACTTTTGTCTTAGAGTTTCGCAAGAGGTCTAATAAACTATCAGTTTACAAATTGTTACAAAAGCTTGTTGTTGCTGGTAGGGCGCAAACCGTTCGCCCCCACCTAAGATAGCCCTAAAGCGCAACAACCAACCCTAATTGTCCACAGTGGGCGAGGCGAGCAATTACTTGACAAATTCACCCTTTTGTGTATATATTGTGAATTAAGAAAAAATAGGGAACTAATTTCCCTGTTTATATTTATAAAAATCGTAACTAGGAGTTTACCGCGATGTCTGTAATGATCGAACAAGATTTGAAAGAAATTTTAACTAAGATTGACCAAAGGTTAGAGAGAATTGAAAATGAGGTAACAGATTTAAAAATTGGTCAAGTTCGTCTTGAAGGTGAACTAAGACGATTTGAAGGAGAATTAAAAGGAGAGGTTAAGCGAGTTGAAGGAGAATTAAAAGGAGAGATTAACCGAGTTGAAGAAAAGATTGACGGATTAGATAAGCGACTTGAGTTTCAAGAGTTTATTAATCGTGGTGTTTTAATTGGTAACTTCCCCCCTTGTAAGGGGGGGTAGGGGGGTACATCATTTTTATTATGGCTATTTTAGGGGGTTTGGCTAAGTTATTCGGATTAGTTGGTAATCCTTAAATTCTTGGTAATCGTTTTTTTTGCTTGCTTGACAAAATTACACTTTCGTGCATTACTGGTAAATGAAGAAAAAAATGGGGAATAAATTTAATACTTCCCTGTTTTTTTTCTAAAATATTTGTAATTAGGAGTTTAACTCATGTCTGTAATGATTGAGCAGGATTTAAAGGACTATTTAGACCAGCAATTTAAGCAATTTAACCAGCAATTTGAAAAGATCGATCAACGTTTTGACAAGATTGATCAACGATTTGATAAAATTGATCAAAGGTTAGAAAGAATTGAAAACGATATTACTGATTTAAAAATTGGTCAAGTTCGTTTGGAAGGTGAAATGAGACGAGTTGAAGTAGAATTAAAAGGAGATATCAAACAAGTTGAAGAAAAGATTGACGGTTTAGATAAGCGACTTGAGTTTCAAGAGTTTATTAATCGTGGTGTTTTAATTGGTAACTTCCCCCCTTGTAAGGGGGGGTAGGGGGGTACATCATTTTTATTATGGCTATTTTAGGGGGTTTGGCTAAGTTATTCGGATTAGTTGGTAATCCTTAGTTTTTCACAAATTAGATTTGTCAGCTTACTTGACAAATTGACGGTTTTGTGCATTACTGCCAAAATGGCCTTCCCAAAATTTAGCAAAAAGACCATCCGCTAAATTAATATTGTAGTTACCCCCAAAAGCTAACCCTAAATTGCCTTCTCGTGTCGGGTTGAGGGCGATTTGCTGTAATAATCCTTGAACTTGGGCGATCGCTTGATTTACTTTACTCATTACCTAAGATAGCGCTAAAGCGCAACAACCAACCCTACGAGCTAAATTTTATGTTAAGTTTTGTAACATTTACTTGACAAAAGTTAGTTTATGTGTTATGCAGTGGTGCGTCACCATTGAAAATTAACGATTTAAGCGATCGGTTATTTGTGTGACACACCCTACTATTGTTGATTGTCTTAGCGATCGATACTGACGATCCAAGTACCAACATAAAGACGTACGGGGAGTTGATCTGAACCGATCACTTCACAATGAAAATAATAGGTCCCAAAATCGGGGTTTTTGACGTTAGAGAATTTAAGTTCAACTTTCGTACCGGGGGCGAGCTCCTCAAGTAGGTCAATAACCAGAAACTTAGTTTTTGGTAAGTTAGTGGATGGTGAAGGAGTTTCGGATGAGGGAGTTTCTGGTGACGGATTTTGTTCACTCCAAGTAATTTCGCGAATTTTGGCGGTTTTTTTGTATTTGTCGCCATAGGTTACCTCGATTTTATCTTTGTCAAAAGTACCGTTATAATAATCGGGATAGGTGATAATAAATTTTGAGGCTCCGCTTTCCATTTTTTTTGCAGAAATACGCAATCTGTAACGATCCCATTGATTAGGTTTACCACCATAATCTAAACGATAATTTAAGATATTTTCCCTTTCTACTCCACTCCAAAGGGTTAGGCCAGAAGTACCTTGAGCTAAACTAATGTATTGAATTCCTGTGATTAAACAAGTTGATAAGGCGATCGCACTGAGAAAACGTTTTGTATTTTTCGCTAAATTAAACATAGAATTAATTGTCATATTAAACTGTCCTCACACTATTGTAACTAAACTTTACAATTTTTAACTTTTATTAAAAACTGTGACGTTTATCATTTAAGAAAAGTTCCCTATTAAACAGAATCTTAAAACAGACCATGTTAAGGAGAATTAAAATGATTAATAACAGGAATATTTAACCATTGACCTAATTCTTCTGCTAACCATTTTAACTCGATTTCCGAGGCAATTTCCGTTAACTCACATTCTTTTCTTCCCAAATAAATAATTAATTTAGCCTTGTTTTTTTTGTGATCGCCGTCAGAATCTTCATAATCATGTTCCGGGATAAATTCTAACTGATCAATGTGATCTTTAGGAGTCGGTTTAAGTCTTTGAATATGAAAACCAAATAATTCTTGGTTTAAACTAATAGTATTTTGATTAATAACAAGATAGGTCGTTCCAAATAAAGGAAATAAAACCTGATAAGACATTAATAATCCAACATTCCAAAAAGTTAAAGTAAATAATACTAACAATTTTTCAGGCCAAGGTCTTAAACAAAAGGATAAAGTCATAAGTAAGGTAAAACTATTCACATAAATAGCAGAACTCATTTCTGAAAATAAAGATTTATTTGCTTTATAAGGTGGGATAAATATGGAGATTGCTTGAGGATGTTTATTTAATTTAATCTTACTTGAATGTGGTTTTCCCCCTTGATAACTATTTTTTTGTCCAGTATTTAAAGCTAATTTTACAGTATCAAGGGGAAGACCTAGCCATCGACTTAATTCTACTGCTAACCATTGTAATTCTAATTCCGTGATCAGGCTCGTCGAATTTTGATACTGTTTTATCCCCGTATCCACAGTAATTTCCGTGACAAAACTCGAAAATTGATACTGTTTTGTACCTGCATAAATAATTAATTTTGCCCCACATTTTCGGTAATTTCCGCCCGTATTTTTAGCATAATATTTCGGCCTAAATTCTAATTTATTAATTTCATTTCTAGGAGCAGGTTTAGGTTTTTGCCAGCGAAAACCAAATAATTCGTAGGTTAAACTAATGTTTTCTTGATTAATCTTGAAATAGGTTTTTCTAAATCTTATAAGTAGAACAAAATAAATTAAAATTAATCCGATTATCCAGAAAAAAGAGAATGATAATACAACTATAAGATTTGTCAAATCTTCCCGAGCAAGCAAGATCAAAGGTATCACCATCACCACACTATTCCAACTAATAGCACAAGAAGCGACAAATATTGCAGTTGTGTCCCAAACCCCTAAATTGGGAATAAATATAGCAATTTCTTGAGAATTTTTAATTAACTTGATCTGACTGGATTTCGGTTTTTTTCCTAACATATTTTTCTATTTAATAAATAATTATGATTTTGTCACTAAATTTTACTATTCTTAATATTTGTTAAATTAGTAAATAGATTAAGAATTTACCCTCTTATTAATTGTGTCAGGGGAATATTTAACCATTGACTTATTTCTTCTGCTAACCATTTTAACTCGATTTCCGTGGCAATTCCCGTTAACTTACATTCTTTTCTTCCCAAATAAATAATTAATTCAGCCTCCCTTTTTTGGCGATCGCCTTCAGAATCTTTATAATAATGTTCCGGGATAAATTCTAACTGATCAATGTGATCTTTAGGAGTCGGTTTAAGTCTTTGAATATGAAAACCAAATAATTCTTGGTTTAAACTAATAGTATTTTGATTAATAATAAGATAGGTCGTTCCAAATAAAGGAAATAAAATCTGATAAGACATTAATAATCCAACATTCCAAAAAGTTAAAGTAAATAATACTAATAATATATTTTCAGGCCAAGGTCTTAAACAAAAGAATAAAGTCATAAATAAGGTAAAACTATTCCAATAAATAGCTGGACGCAGTTCTGAAAATAAAGATTTATTTGCTTTATAAGGTGGGATAAATATGGAGATTGCTTGAGGATGTTTACTTAATTTAATCTTACTTGAATATGGTTTTTCTCCTTGATAACTGTTTTTTTGTCCCGTATTTAAAGCTAATTTTGTAGTCTCAAGGGGAAGACCTAGCCATCGACTTAATTCTACTGCTAACCATTGTAATTCAAATTCCGTGATCAGGCTCGAAATTTGATACTGTTTTATCTCCGTATCCACAGTAATTTCCGTGACAAGACTCGAAAATTGATACTGTTTTGTACCTGCATAAATAATTAATTTTGCCCCACATTTTCGGTAATTTCCGCCCGTATCTTTAGCATAATATTTCGGCACAAATTCTAATTTATTAAGTTCATTTCTAGGAGCAGGTTTAGGTTTTTGCCAGCGAAAACCAAATAATTCGTAGGTTAAACTAATGTTTTCTTGATTAATCTTGAAATAGGTTTTTCTAAATGCTATAAGTAGAACAAAATAAATTAAAATTAATCCGATTATCCAGAAAAAAGAGAATGCTAATATAGCTTCAAGATTTGCCAATTCTTCCCAAGCAACCAAGGTAAGAAGTATTACAAGACTATTCCAACTAATAGCAAAAGAAGCGAAAAATATTACAGTGGAGTCCCAAACTCCTAAATTGGGAATAAATATAGCAATTTCTTGATAATTTTTAATTAACTTGATCTGACTAGATTTCGGTTTTTTTCCTAACATATTTTTCTATTTAATTAATAAATAATTATGATTTTGTCACTAAATTTTATTATTCTTAATATTTGTTAAATTAGTAAATAGATTAAGAATTTACCCTCTTATTAATTGTGTCAGGGGAATATTTAACCATTGGCTTATTTCTTCTGCTAACCATTCGATTTCATTTTCATTATTTTTAATTCCTCCTTTACTTCCTCCTAATATATACTGTTTGTTTCCTCCATAAACTATTAGTTGTGCAGGAACTTCTACCCGATCGCCATCGGAATCTTTAGTAAAATGACGGGGTATATATTCGATTTTGTAAATGTCTTTTCGGGGGGAAGGTTTAGGGTTTTGAAAGCGAAAATTAAACAATTCAAAAGTTAAATTGATTTTTGTATCATTAATTTCAAGATAGGTTTTTCCATAGAGAGAAAATAACACGGTATATGCTAAAAATATACCGACAGTCCAAAAGGGAATAGAAAAGAGGACAAAAGGAATATTCATCGGGAAAGGTGCAGTAAACAATGCTCCTAGAGTCCAAAAAGTAATAAAACTATTCCATGCTATAGCAAATCCTCCTATAAATATTAGGGAAGGATCAAAACCAAAAGGAGGGATAAATATTGAGATTTCTTGAGTATTTTTGGTTAACTTAATTTGGGTATATTTCGGTTTTTCTATTCTTTTGATTTCTGAAATTTCGTTAAGGTTTTCTAAACTGTTTAAGGCTAATTTTGCACTCTCAAAACGTAACTCTAATTGCGGTTCAAGCATTTTATTTAACCATTGTTTAAAAGAAATACTAATATTAGTTACCTCTTCTATATCAATTTTTCCGTTTTTTTGAGGTAATTCTGCTGGTTCTTTTCCTGTTATTAAACGTGCCAATGTTGCTCCTAAACTATAGAGGTCGGAAGCGGGAACAGTTCGCCCTCCAAATTGTTCTAATGGCATATAACCGTAAGTACCAACTATGGTGTTTGTATTGCCTATTTTTAAGGCTTCATTCTGCACTGAACCAAAGTCAATTAAGTAAATTTTTCCCACATAATTTCCGCTTCTATCTGTTAGTAATATATTACTTGATTTCAGGTCTCTGTGAATTATTGGAGGTATTTTTTCGTGTAAATATATCAAAATTTCTAGCAATTGTTTAGCTATATTTATTACCTCTTCTTCGCTAAAAATACGACCATTTTTCAAATTTTCTTCTAAAGAAATTGCTTGAATATTTGTTTGTATTAAAGCAAATCCTTTAAGGTCAGATAAATTAATCTCAAAATAGTCTAAATAACGAGGAATTGAAGGATGATCTAATTCTTTTAAGGTCTCGGCCTCCCGTTCAAATAATTTTAAGTCTTCCCATTCTAACCCTTGATTAAATAAAAACACCTTGACAATTACCCACTTTTGTGTTACTTGATCTAAACCTAAAAATGTTTGTTTACCCTGTTTCTTGCTTAAAGTTTGCTGTATTTCATAACGATTATTTAAGGTTTTTCCTAACATATTTTTCTCCTCATAATAACTATTTTTCTTAAATTTATTACTGCCTTTTAGAACCACGAGCGGTAAAAACGAAGTCTAATTAATCTAATTTATTAAAAGATTTATACATAATCTCAATAAAGCTTAACCATAAAAACCTAGACTACTCTCAAAATATTTGTTAAGCTATGGAAAACTCAAAACTTGAGTTAAATTTGATTAACTAGACTGAGTTAAAATGCAAAAAAGTAAATTTATGAGTTAAACATACAATAAATATTACCAAACCTTTGTCATGGTTTAAATAAAGTTAACAATTTTAGCTAAATTTGCTAAGATTAAGTGACAGTTAATAATTAGTAATTTGTTATCTTTGTTTAAGCCTACTTTCTGTCTTAAATTCCCCTATTTATTGAGAGTAATTTTAAAAGATTCAAATCTGATTAAGTAGGGTAAAGATAGGATAATTATTGATCCCCGTGTATTTTTTGTAGTTTCACCCTAGAAAAGGAAGGAAAAATTATGACCATTGCGGTTGAAAAACAGGCAACAACCGAGACTGAAACTCAAGTTAAAAATAAGCTCCAAAAAATTGGTATTCCTACGGAAATTTATGCCAATGAATGTCGTGTTGCTGCTACCCCCGACACAGCCCAAAAGTTGCAAAAATTGGGTTTTTCGGTGTTGATCCAATCAGGTGCAGGCGCAAAAGCTAGTTTCCCTGATCAAGCTTATCAAGATGCAGGTTGTGAGATTATTCCCAATGCAGAGACTCTCTGGCAACAAGCTGATATTATCCTCAAGGTGCGTGCACCTCAATTTAATCAGGAGTTGGGGAAACATGAAGCGGATTTACTCAACGAAAATAAGACTTTAATTAGCTTTATTTGGCCAGCACAAAATCCCGAATTAATCGAGCAATTAGCCTCCCAGAAAGCGACGGTTTTGGCCATGGATGCGATTCCTCGGATTAGTCGCGCCCAAAAAATGGACGCTTTAAGCTCCATGGCCAATATAGCTGGTTATCGCGCCATCATCGAAGCTGCCCAAAATTTTGGCCGTTTCTTCACAGGTCAAATTACCGCAGCTGGAAAAGTGCCTCCGGCTAAGGTGATGATTATTGGTGCAGGGGTGGCGGGATTGGCTGCGATCGGTGCGGCCAGAAGCTTAGGGGCGATCGTCCGCGCATTTGATACCAGACCTGTGGTAAAAGAGCAAGTCGAAAGTCTCGGTGCTGAATTTTTGGAACTGCAATTCAAGGAAGATGGCACGGGTGAAGGTGGTTACGCCAAAACCATGAGTAAGGAATTTATTGACGCAGAAATGGCTTTATTCGCCAAACAAGCCAAGGAAGTGGATATTATCGTTACTACTGCGTTGATTCCAGGCCGCCCTGCTCCTAAATTGATTACCGAGGCAATGGTTAAGTCAATGAAAAAAGGTTCAGTAATTGTCGATTTGGCTGCTGAACAGGGAGGCAATTGCGATGTTACCAAACCTAACGAAATCTACAGTTATGACGGGGTAACGATTATCGGTTTAACGGATTTACCCAGTCGTATGGCCGCCCAAGCTAGTCAACTTTATGGGACTAATTTGTGGCATTTGCTCAAAGATATGGGCGGTGCTGAGGAATACAAGGTTGATCACGAGGATCAGGTTGTGCGCGGGGCTTTGATTGTCCAAGAAGGCAAGGTAACTTGGCCTCCTCCGAAAATTGAAAATCCTTCTCCCACTCCCCAAGTTAAACCGGAAGCCAAAGTGGTGGATAAAAAACCGGAGAAAAAAGCCAGTAATGGGATTTTATGGGTGATTTTGGCGGTTTTAGCACTGATTGGTATCGGGATTGGTGCGCCAACTTCCTTTTTATCCCATTTTACGGTGTTTGTTTTAGCTTGTTTTATCGGTTATCAAGTTATCTGGAATGTATCTCCTGCTTTACATACACCCTTGATGAGTGTGACTAATGCCATTAGTGGCATCATTATTATTGGTGGTATGTTGCAAATTTCTGGGGAATTGAACGCCGCTACGACAATTTTGGGGGCGATCGCCATCCTGGTAGGAACAATCAATATTTCGGGTGGTTTCCTAGTTACCCAAAGAATGCTGAAAATGTTTCAAAAGTAGTCCTTTCCCCCCCTAAAAAAGCAGGGTGTTTTCATTCTCGGATGTGAAAACGGTGGGGAATTAGGGTATTGGGGGATTAGGGTATTGGGGGATTA
>JAABRE010000122.1 GCA_011391125.1 Synechococcales cyanobacterium S06 | reverse complement strand
TGAACATAATGGCAAAATTTTAGCCGCCAAGGTGGTCTTTGCTCATCTCGCTATCGGTGAATCTCAACGTCTTCAAGGTCTTTGTCGAGTTTGGGGCTATTCCGTTTCTGTGGAGGCACTCCGTTTGCCAGACAACTCTCTGCTCGTTGTCATGGGACATCCTGATGACCCAGGTCTGATTCAAGACTATGCCCAGCGTTGGGGCATTGAAACCCTTTTTGGCATTTTTAAGACTCGTGGCTTTTGCTTAGAATCGACTCACTTTACTGACCCCAAACGTCTTCGTAAGCTTTTTGCTTTACTGACTTTAGCTTTGGCTTGGTCTCTCAAGACTGGTCTGGAAATTCATCACCGTCATCCTATTTCTCTAAAGAAACATGGTCGTCGAGCGAAGAGCCTTTTTCGTCTGGGTTTTGACCATCTTCGTCATCTTATTCTTAATCCTTCTCTACCCAATTTTTCTCTTTTTCTCGATTCCTTACATTTTTTGTCCTGTACTTAGATGTGACGCACCTTACAGTATGTTAAAATTATCTGAAATAAATATAATTCGGGATTCTTTAAGTTATTATCACCAAAGATTTTCCCGTTAATTGAAAATAGAAATGATAATTGAGAATTTAATTTTAAATAATCTTTAATATTCTCTTAACTCTTAAATAATAATATAAAATCATGCTTAAAGACAACTTATTTTCTAACTTAATTATCCCCATAAAAGGAGAAAATTTCACTGAAATATTAACTTGTAAAAACGTAATTATTGAGAGAATTGTTAGTAGTAATAAACCAGATAATATTGTTTATAATCAGGAGCATGATGAATGGGTTATCTTATTACAAGGAAACGCAAAATTAGAGCTAAATCAAGAGGTAATTAATCTGAAGTTGGGAGATTATATTTTTATTCCCAAATATACCCCACATCGGGTAATTTCCACATCTCATGAATCTATCTGGTTAGCAATACATATTTATCCCGATCAAATAACCTAATTAAAATTAATTATGTCACAAAAAAACGAAACTGTATCTTTATTTTTATCCCTAATTTTTACCAGTGGGATAATTGCGGGTGGTTATTGGTGGTTTATCAAAAAAGGGAATATAAATTTAATTAATAATATTCAAACAAATGTTAGTGAAACTAGGGAAAATAACCCTTTTTCTATACCAGAAAAAATTACAGTCGGTACAACCATAAAGATTGATGGTTCTACCAGTATGGTAACAATTAATGAAAGATTAAAAGAGGCCTTTGTTAAGAAATTTTCTGACACTAGAATATTAACTCAAGCAAGAGGATCAACGGAAGGAATAATCTCCTTAGAAGAAGGAACAATAGATATAGCAGCGGTATCAAGGCCATTAGAAATTAAAGAAAAAGCTTTAAATTTTCAAGCAATACCTGTCACAAAAGATGCAATTTCTATTATGGTAGGTTTCGACAATCCTATTTGCCAATATGGTTTAACAGAAAAGCAAGTCAAAGATGTTTTTCAGGGAAAAGTAACAGATTGGTCACAATTAAATCGAAAAAGTGGTTTAATTCAAGTAATCAATCGTCCGCCTATTAGTGGTACACATCAAACATTTAAAGAATTAATTTTAAAGGGAGAAAATTTTGGTATAACTAATAATATTAAGATAAAAGATCGGGATGAAACCACTGGAATTATTCAAGAATTAGGTAAAGATGGTATTAGTTATGCGACGTATAAACAGATAATAAATCAAAGTAAAGCTTGTGCTTTACCGATTAATGGAATATTACCCCAAGCTGAGACTTATCCTTATTTAAGAACATTATTTTATGTTTATAAAGAGCCTCCCAATGAAGGAGTTAAAGCATTTTTAGGATTTCTGAAGTCTCCCGAAGCTCAAAATATTTTATCAGAATAAAAAAGGGAATTTTCTTTAATTCTTATTAATAATTCCCATTAAAATTGAAAAAACTTCTTCGGTATCTTCGGGAATAGTTTGAGTATGAATATTTTTAATAATATGCTTATTTTTCCGATCTAAAATACCAAATTTCCAAATATCTCCTAAAGTTACTGCTCCATAAATTGTCTCTATACTATCATTATCCTCATATTTATCCATGGCAATTAATTCCACTGCTAACTGATTGAAACCACTATCTAAATCCTTTTTCTTAGCTTCAATTACGATTAAATCCTGTTTTGAACGTAATAAATAATCTAAAAATCCACTTAATTTATCATTTATTTCTAAGGGATATTCCACATTAATTTTTAAGTCCGTATTTTTGACTATTTCTAATAAAAGAGGAGCAATTAAAAACTCTCGTTTTGCCATTTCTGAAGTTATAATTATCTTTGGCAAAATATTATAATAAGTTTTCTGCAAATTATTAATAATATTTTTGTCATAATCAGTAAACCTAGGTAAATTTATTACTTCAAAAGCAAAAGAATAACCAAATTCAGCGACTATTTCATCGGTGGAATTTTGCAGATTAAAATAATCACTAAAAGTATATTTTTTATCCTCTTTGAAAATAGATTTTTTCATATTTATATTAATATAAGTTCTACTTTGAACTAACTGTTATTCTTGTACATTTGTCAAGTATTTGTTACAAAACTTTACTTAGGTTCGTTATTGCGCTTTAGGGCATTAAAGGGAGCAAAATGCTCCCGCTTCAAGCTTGATGAAATAAACATTTTGTAATTTTTTTCTAGGTCTTCCACCTTTTTTACCATTTTCCTGCGCTGCTTTTTGTTTTGCTTCAGAATTCGCTTGACCACCTTTCTTGCCTAATTCAGCCATCCATGCTTTTGTTGCGAAAATTCCCATTACTAGATTAGCGATACTAAAATCAACGTCTAAACTCTCCCAATGAATACTTCTTCCAGCCGCCGATAACCAAACATCGGATAACTGTTCAAAGGTAGCATTTTCTAAACCTTGAGCTAACTGGGGAGGAAAGCTGAAAATCGCTCCATTGAGGAGCTTAATCACGATTAAATCGCTATTTTGGTTATAATACACCGATTCTGCGCAAGGTTCGGTTGTTTCAGCTTTTTGGTAATTTGCTTTAGCTTCGGCGATTTCTTGACTCCAATTCATTTCATTGAACCACAATTATAGATTGTAGGGTGCGTCACATAGACTATATTATTGGTCAAATAATTAATTTTTGATTGTGACGCACCCTACAGTATAGGAGAAATGAAAAAGACTGTAAACTGTGTAATAGATTATATTTATTGGGAATCTGAGATAGTAAGTGAGAAAATGGAATTATTACAAAGGTTACGTTTAGGGTTAGCTGTGGCGATCGCCAAGGTGGTGACAGGGGTTGTCAGGGGGTTGAAAATAGGAGCGGGAAGTGTGTTACCGGGGGAAATTGCGAGTCGATTATATCCGGGGTTACTATCATTATTGTCGCGACAAATTAAGCAAGGAATTATTTTAGTTGTGGGTACAAATGGGAAGACAACGACTTCTTTATTATTGTGCACAATATTAGAAAATCAAGGCTATAAAGTTATTCATAATGAGACAGGAGCTAACCTAATTAATGGGTTGATTACTACTTTTTTATCGGCGAGTAATTTAGTAGGCAAAATAAATGCTGATTATGCCATTTTAGAGGTAGATGAAAATGTGTTACCTTTAGTGTTAAAAGACTGTTTTCCCCGCTATATTTTAGGGTTAAATTTGTTTCGTGACCAATTAGACAGATATGGGGAAGTCGATACCATTAGTCACCGTTGGGAAAATGCCATTAACACATTGGGAGAAAGTACAACTATTATTTTAAATGGAGATGATCCAACTTTATGTTATTTAGGTCAAAGATTACCCAATAAGGTGTTATTTTTCGGTTTAAATGAAAGAAATTTATATTTAGAAGAAATACCCCATGCGGTTGATTCTATTTATTGTCCAAAATGTGGTCATTCTTTAGATTATGAGGGAGTATATTTATCCCATTTAGGTGACTATAATTGCCCTAGTTGTGACTTTACTAAGAGCAATTTGGATATTAATAGTAGCGAATGGCCACAAATTTTAATCGGGGTTTATAACAAATATAATACTTTAGCAGCGGGTTTATTAGCACTGGATATTGGTATCAATAAAGACGTAATTTATGAGACTGTCAAAGAGTTTAAAGCTGCTTTTGGTAGAGCAGAAGAATTAACAATTGATGGTAAACATATTCGCATTTTACTCTCAAAAAATCCTGTCGGTATGAATGAGACAATTCGCGCTGTAAATGACATAAAAGCTCAGGGTAAATCATCCACTACTTTAATGATTCTTAATGATAGAATACCCGATGGTACTGATGTTTCATGGATTTGGGACGTTGATACCGAAAATTTGGTTAGCTTAGGAGGTAATATTATTGTTAGTGGCGATCGAACTTTTGACATGGCTTTAAGATTGCGTTATAGTCAGGATAAAATTACTGAAGGTGACAGTTATTTTAACTTAATTATCGAACCAGATTTAAGTAAGGCGATTAAAACTGCTTTAGAAAAAACGTCAACTCAGGAAACCCTGCATATTGTTCCTACTTATTCTGCGATGTTAGAGGTTAGACAAATTCTCACAGGTAAAGCGATTAATTAATAGGAAAAGTTGGGGCAATTATTTTAATGAATAATTAGTAGTTTAACTATTTTTAAATTGCCCAACCGTTAATTATACTAATTTTAAATAGCGCTAAAGCGCAACAACAAACCTTAATAAATAACAATTATGGACATAAAAATTGGCTGGTTATATCCCAAATTAATGAGCACTTATGGTGACAGAGGAAATGTAATTTGTATCGAAAAAAGGTGTCAATGGCGCGATATTAATGTTACCATAATTCCCCTTGATCAAAATGCCAATACTGACCAATTTCGCGAGGTTGATATTATTGTTGGCGGAGGCGCTCAAGATAGACAACAAGAGTTAGTAATGCGAGATTTAAAAGGTGCTAAAGCTGACGTTTTTAAGGAGATAATTGAAAATGGTATTCCGGGGGTGTTTACCTGTGGTTCACCCCAGCTTTTAGGTCATTATTATGAACCAGCTTTAGGGCAAAAAATTGAGGGTTTAGGTATTCTTGATTTAGTTAGTAAACACCCCGGTATTAATGCTCCTCGTTGTATCGGTAATGTAGTCTTTGAATTAACCGCTTCTCCCCTCGCCGAAGATATCAAATTTATGATCGGTGAAAAACCCATGGTCATTGGTTTTGAAAACCACGGCGGCAGAACCTATTTACAATCCGTTCAACCCCTCGGTAAAGTCATCAAGGGTTACGGAAATAATGGGGAAGACGGTTGGGAAGGTGCTTTTTACCAAAATGCGATCGCCACTTACGCCCACGGACCATTATTGCCGAAAAACCCGTTTATTGCTGATTGGTTAATCCAAAAAGCCTTACAAAATAAATATCAAGACACAGTTTCCCTCGCAAAAATTGACGATTCTCTAGTTATTCAAGCTAGAGAATCCCTGTTAAAAAAATTAGCAATTGACAGTTAATTATTTTAGTTAATAACTGATAGTTATTATACAAAAAATTAACTATCAACTATTAACTATCATACATTCTGGCTTCAAAAGCGCTGGGATTTTCTTCGCAATATTCCTCAAAATAGGTTTTGCTCAGTTTTTCGGCTTTTTGGTGGGCTGCTTCTGCTTGCAACTCTTCGACAATATCCCAAGCTGCCGCACAATCAGCGGAAGTTGAATTTTTATCCGCACAAATTGCCCTGGCTTTATCCCTAGCTTTGATAATTTCTTCCTCTAAAGTGAGGACTTTGGGTTTTTCAACAAAGTCACTTTTGGTGAGAATGTCAGTGACGGAAATGATGCCGACTAAATCCCCAGCAATCACAGGAGCGCGACGAATCCTAGTATTAGCAAACAAACGGGCTACATATTCAACGCCCAACTCAGGGTTAACGGTGATGCAGGGTTTAGTCATTACTTCGTAAACTTTGACTTTTTTCGGGTCAAGGCCGTAAGCAGCAACTTTGTAAACGATGTCGGTTTCGGTGACAATGCCGTAAGGGTCAGCGTTGCTACGGCGATCGACTATCAAAGCACGCAACCCGTTGTCTTTCATCAATTTTACTGCTTCGGCGACGGTTTGTTTACCTTTAATCGTGACAACTTCTTTGGTCATAATCTCAGATGCTTTCATAATCATTACCTCTCAATAACTTGACATTTATATTTTCTCACTGACGGTCATCTCAAAAAAAAATTTTAATTGGGGCGAAAAATTCGTATAAAAAGATAATTATTGTTCATTATTGTTATTTTGGTGTTTTTCTTTTAGACGTTCTGCGATAATTTTTTGACGAGTATCTCGATCTGATAAATTTTCACCTCCATCAAAAAATTTAGGATAACCTCCCATTCTTTCTAATACTGTTAATTTAGATTTTTCTGTTTGAATTAGATTAACATTAACACTTTTTTGGTACTCTAAAAATTGGGTAAATTCCCAAATAGATTTAAGCTCTTCAGGAGATAAATGATCTATTTTTTGTTTTAAAATATTTTTGATGTCTAAAGTATTCATAACCTTTGAATTATTTACTAATTAAAACTTAGCATTTTTTATTATAGTCTATTTGTACTTAAATTTGTACTTAAATTTCTCTTAAAAACATGACAAAACAAAAAAAGAAAGCGGATTTTCCCACTAAAATATGTGCAGTTTGTGGCCTTTCCTTTACCTGGCGCAAAAAATGGGCAAAATGCTGGGATGATGTTAAATATTGTTCGGAAAAATGTCGCCGACATAAGAATCAATCAAAATAGGAAATCTGTGAAAAATTAGAAGACAATTAATTCTTCTAATGCGATTTTAGCTTCTAGGAAAAGATAGTTAAGGGCCGCTAAAATTTCGTCTAATTGTTGGATGGAATAGAGTTTTTTATTGCGGGTAAATTGATCTTTTTCTAATTTTCCAAATTCCCAATTTTTACCATTAGAAACGATACCAAAAATGATAATTTCTAATTGATTATTAAGTTTTTGAGCGGCAATCATTTCTGCTAAACATTGACTCCAACCATATTCAAAATCATCTTTTTTCGCTTCAACAATTATAAAATAAGGTTGCTCGAAAACCATTTTGCCTAAAGGGGAACGTTTTGCTAAAATATATTCAGGATAACCGTTTAAATTCTCATCGTAATTAAGGGAATGATGACTCCATAAAACAAAATATTCTCGATAGTTTTTCCAAATTTCTTTTAAGATGGGATAAATCAAGTTTTCACATATTGCATATTCTGAACAATCTACCACACCATCCGTCATTACTATTTCTAAATCTTCTTTAAAATAGTCAGGTATCTTAAATTGAATTTCTTTAATAAAGTTGTTTTCCTGATAAGTGATGATAAATTCTTTTAACACTTCACCAAGGTTTTTATAACTACTAAATGACATTTTTATCTCCTTTTTTTCGGACAATATTTTGAGAAGACTTCTCTTAATTGTTAATGATTCACAATAATTTAATTAATTAATATCTCTCCTTATCAAGGTAACATATAGATTGATAAATGCGATTTAAAATAGGAAAACATGAGTCAAATTCAACCAAAATTAATCATTCACGGAGGAGCAGGTAGCTCGTTGAAGGGAAAAGGAGGATTAGTTGCTGTTCGTCAATCCCTCCATGGTATTGTCGAAGAAGTTTACCAAATGTTGTTAAATGGAGCTAGTGCCACAGAAGCAGTGATCAAGGGTTGTCAATTGCTGGAAAATGAACCCCGTTTCAATGCTGGTACAGGTTCAGTGTTGCAGTCAGACGGCCAAATTCGCATGAGTGCTAGTTTGATGGATGGGACAAGTCAGCGTTTTAGTGGTGTGATTAATGTTTCTAGGGTACAGAATCCCATTAATTTAGCTGAATATCTCCAGCAACAAGAAGATCGAGTTTTGTCGGATTATGGTTCAGCGGAGTTGCTGAGGGAATTAAAACTGCCCATATACGATCCCCTCACTGATTTGCGCTTACATGAGTGGATAGATGAGCGTAAAGACAATTTTAGCCGAAAAATGGCTGGCGTTGTCTCCGAAGATGAAATGCTCTCTAGTGAAGCGAGAAGGGGGACTATTGGCGTTGTCGCTTTAGATAATCAAGGTTGCATAGCGGCGGGAACTTCCACAGGTGGCAAGGGATTAGAAAAAATCGGCCGTGTTTCTGATTCCGCCATGCCTGCGGGGAATTATGCAACAAAAAATGCCGGAGTAAGCTGCACGGGAATTGGAGAAGACATCATTGATGAATGTCTCGCCGCTAAAATCGTGATTCGGGTTGGCGATGGATTCTCTTTACGGGAGGCGATCGCCAAATCAATGCAGGAAGCTTACGACAATAAACGAGATTTGGGGGCAATTTCCCTTGACGCAAACGGCACAATTGCCTGGGGAAAAACCAGCGAAATATTATTGGCTGCTTACCACAACGGCAGAGAAATTGGCGACACCCTCGAATGGTCTAATGAAGAATTAAGCGGTAGTTGTTAATACTTCAAAGTAGGGTGTGTAGCTCCGCGCGTAACTGGTGGGTTACTGGTGCGTTACGCTGTCGCTAACGCACCCTACTGTAGGGCTTGCTGAAAGATAGTCAAAAGCCTTACTAATCAAAGAGTTACGGTTCAAAAATTTTTCAAAAAATGCTAGGATTGGCCCTTAAAATAGAAAAAAACCTTACATTCAAATCAAAATGGTTTATAAAAAAAATAAACAATGTGTAGTGGAAGGAGAGGAATTAGGTTTCAAAATTGAAGCCAACCTTTCAGCTGACAATGATTGGGTAAAAATGGCCAAATTAGTACCTTGGTCAGAATTTGAAGCT
>JAABRE010000121.1 GCA_011391125.1 Synechococcales cyanobacterium S06 | reverse complement strand
GTAAACATGGCAAAAGAATATTTACTAAAGTTCTTTTGCTATTTTATCATTAAAATTACCCCAATTTTCACTTCTTTTTTTTACCTTTCACCATTTCTGTAATTTATGGTTACAAGAAACGGTTTTAGCCATCAAAGAAAATCGTTTTCAAGAAATAGATTGGACTAACTTATTACCAGAATTAGAAGATAGGGGAAAAGCTGAGAAAAACGCTTTAATCAGTAATTTAAAAATTTTAATTGCTCATCTTTTAAAACTACAAATTCAAAATGATGCTCCCGAAACGATGAAAAAAAGTTGGTATGCATCCGTAGATGAACATCGAGAAAGAATTAATGACACATTAGGGAATATTCCCTCACTAAAAAATTATTTAATCGAAGCAATAAATAGTAGTTATTTAGGGGCAAGAAAATTAGCAATTAAAGAAGGTAAAAGGGCAGATTTTGGCGTAAGAAAACCATCTGAAAATGAGTATCCTGGAACTTGTCCTTATTCTGAGTCACAATTATTAGATGAAGAATTTTACCCTTAAGTTAAGTTGGGATTGGGTATAAAATAAAAAATAGTCAATTGTAATTTAAACATAACCAGATGGATACCAAAACTTTTAAACGTGAATTGCAACGCTCGGAAAACTACCACCGTAAAGGATTTGGCCATGAAGACGAAGTTGCTGGTGTCTTAAATAGCGAATATCAAAGTAATTTAATTCAGGAAATTCGTAACCAGAATTATCAGTGGCAACGGGGAGAAGTTACGATTCGTTTAGCTGAAGCATTTGGCTTTTGTTGGGGAGTAGAACGAGCGGTGGCCATGGCCTACGAAACCCGTCAACATTTTCCCACGGAAAATATTTGGATTACTAACGAAATTATCCACAATCCCTCAGTAAATAATCGCTTAAAAGAGATGAATGTGGGCTTTATTGCCGTGGAAAAGGGAGAAAAGGACTTTTCTGTCGTTAATACGGGAGATGTGGTCATTTTACCGGCTTTTGGCGCAAGTGTACAGGAAATGGAATTACTGAATAATAAAGGTTGTACCATTGTTGACACGACTTGTCCTTGGGTTTCTAAGGTTTGGAATTCCGTTGAAAAGCATAAAAAACGCGATTATACCTCCATTATTCATGGTAAATATAAACATGAAGAAACCGTTGCAACTAGCTCTTTTGCTGGTAAATATTTAGTGGTTTTAAACTTAAATGAGGCACATTATGTCGCCAATTATATGATTAATGGTGGGGATAAAAATGAGTTTTTAACTAAGTTTAAAAATGCCTATTCAGAGGGTTTTAATCCTGATGAAGATTTAATTAGATTGGGTGTGGCAAATCAAACTACAATGCTCAAAACTGAAACCGAAGAAATTGGCAAGCTTTTTGAAAAAACCATGTTACAAAAATATGGTCCAATTGAACTAAATCAGCATTTTATGAGCTTTAATACTATTTGTGATGCCACCCAAGAAAGACAAGACGCAATGCTCAATTTAGTCGAAGAAAACTTGGATTTAATGGTAGTAATTGGCGGTTTTAATTCCTCCAATACTACCCATTTGCAGGAAATATCCATGGAGCGTAATATTCCTTCCTATCATATTGATAGCGCTGACAGAATTGGACCAGGTAATCAGGTATTTCATAAACCTTTAAATCAGGAAATTGAGGTTAAGGAAAATTGGCTTCCTGAAGGTCATCTCACCATTGGAATTACCTCCGGTGCTTCCACTCCTGATAAAGTAGTAGAAGAAGTAATTGAGAAAATTTTTGCCCTGAAAAAAGTCGCTGTTACTGTTTAATGGTCGGGTGGGCAATTGGCCAGCACTCCTAAAATTTCCCCCTTTCAATGGCTGGGGGGTTTATTATTAATAATAAATCCCCGGCCATTCATTGAGGAGTGCTATATAATAGACAATTAAATTTATCTTAAGGGGAATTTATTATGCAGAATTCCATCAGATTTCATTTAGCAATTCCGGTGACTAATATCCCTGAAGCTAAACAATTTTATTGTGAAGGTTTAGGCTGTGAAATAGGCCGAGAAAATGACCAGGCCATGATTTTAAATTTTTATGGTCATCAGGTTGTCTGTCATGTTACCAAGGAAAAATTAACCGAACAAAAAGGGATTTATCCCCGACATTTTGGCTTAATTTTTACCAATGAAAATGACTGGGAAATTATTTTAAATCGCTGTCAAAATAATAAATTGAAATTTTATCAACAACCTAAATTAAGGTTTCCGGCTGAATTAACCGAACATAAAACCTTTTTTTTACAGGACCCTTTTCTTAACTTTTTAGAGTTCAAATTTTATCGTCATTATGAGGCTATTTTTGACGGTAGGGAATTCTCGGCCATTGGCGATCGCTAAAATGAAGTAAGAAGTAAAAAGTAAGAAGTAAAAAGTAAAAAGTCAAGAAAATGTCAGCTTATGTTTTGGAAAGTAAAAAGTAAATGTAACCATACAAAATATGATTTGTCAAGTAAATGTAATATTTTGTCACAAATTTAAAAAATGTAACTAAACCAGTTACAATAACTTAACCATAGTGCCTAAATAGTGTGCTATAGAAATTAGTAAAACAAAAATTAATAGAACCCAGATAGGAGTCAAGAAATGTTAAAAAAATTATTCGGCGGCAAAAAAGGTGAATTTTATGCTCAAATAGATGACGGCCAAGAAGCTGCGACCACCGAAACCGCAGCTCCTGTAGAAGCAAGCAACGAAGCGGCCTCAACTGAGACGACAGCGGTAAATCCTGCTCCTGTGGCCGTCAACGTACCAGCGGCGGAAGTTCCTTTCTGGGTAGCAGCAATGAGATCAACAGCCGCTATTCAAGCGGAAACTAAATCAGAAATGACTTTTTCTACGGATTATCTGCTTTCTAGTGGTAGTTCTTCTCGTCGTCGGCCAGGTCCTAGTTTAAACGGTTTTAAAGAGATTGCTCGTCAGGTCAAAAAACCGATTAATTAATTAATAGTAGGGTGTGTCAGATTTTTAAGCTAATTATTTAAGCAATAATTGTTTTTTCTGACGCACCTTAGCTCTGGTCGGATTATCTCACGCAAAGACGCAAAGGCGCAAAGAAGCACGCCAAGTTACTTGCCTAAAGTCCTAACTTTTCTAGAACCGGCTTTGTGGAAACAACATGACGATCTAATCCCAGTTGTTGGGGATCAAGGCCTAATGCTAAGCCCACTAATTGGGGTAAGTGTAAAACTGGAATTTTTAAGCTTTGGCCGATCGCCTGTTCAATTTCTGGTTGTCGCGATTCTAGGTTAAGGTGACATAAGGGGCATGGCGTGACGAGACAATCAGCGCCCGAGGCAATCGCCTCCTGCAAATGTTTAGCGGCCATTTGGAAAGCGGACTCCGTGGCATAACTAGACAAAGGCCAACCACAACATTGGGTCCTACCTTGATAAAAAATAGGAGTTGCTCCTAAAGTTTGAAAGACATTTTCCATTGATTGAGGATTAAAAGGATCATCCAAAGGGGTAGTTTTTTGACCTCGAAGGAGATAACAACCGTAAAAAGCGGCGCAATTTAAGCCAGTTAAACTACGTTTAACTTTTTTCGCCAAATTTTCCAACCCATAATCCCGAACCAAAGCCCATAAAAGGTGGATAACTTCGGTGCTACCTTGATAGGGTGAACAATTTTCTTTGGTCAAAAAACCGTTAACTTTGTCCAAATAGGCGGGATTATTCTCCTTAGCATCCAGTAACCTCTCATTAACGTGACCTAACACTCCCTGACAAGTGCTACAGTGGGTTAACAAAGGCAGTTTTAACGACTCAGCTAAGGCAATATTACGAGCATTTACGGTATCTTCTAATAAAAGGGAATCTTCCTTAAAAGTACCAGAGCCGCAACAAGAAGCTTTTTTCAACTCAATTAATTTGATGCCTAAAGCTTCAGTTATAGCCGCAGTGGATAAATATAGCTCCCTGACAGCTCCTTGGGCGACACATCCGGGAAAATAAGCATATTCTAGGGTTTTAGTAGTCATAATTCCATGTTCATTCTTCTACATAAATTGTAGGGTGCGTCACAGCGATCAATGGTTGGTTACATAAGAAATTTAAGCGGGTGACGGACCAAATCAAGTTAATTGTCAGAATTACAGGTTCATTCTTCTACATAAATTGTAGGGTACGTCACAGCGCTTAACAATTGCTTTAATAATCAGGTTCAGCTAGTGACGCACCTGATCAAGTTAATTGTCAATTGTCAATGGTGAAAGGACCGCTTTCAGATAAAATAAATAAATGCTGATAAATTTGTGACCATTTACTGAGATAAGATTATTCTCGCGTCTATTCTCAGTTTAAGCTGTTAATAGCGGGTTATTTACTCAATTAGGAAAAATATCAATGAATCAAGAAATTTTTGACAAAGTAAAAGGCATTGTAATAGATCAATTAGATGTAGAAGCTGACCAAGTAACTCCCGAAGCTAGTTTTGCTAATGATTTAGGAGCTGATTCCTTAGATACCGTAGAATTAGTAATGGCTTTAGAAGAAGCATTTGATATTGAAATTCCTGACGAAGTAGCTGAAACTATTGATACTGTGGGTAAAGCTGTTGAACATATTTCCGCAGCTAAAGGCTAAACCTTCACCATTAAAAAATTCAGAACATAAAATTAGATTTTTTGTGCATTCTGGGTACAGCCCAGAAGTTATTTAATTAGGAACATGACAAATTCCCCACTAAAGAGAGTTGTGGTGACAGGATTAAGTGCGATTACTCCCATTGGTAACACTTTAGCTGATTATTGGCAAGGTTTAATTAGTGGGCGTAATGGTATTGGTCCGATAACCAGATTTGATGCCTCTAAACACGCCTGTCGTATTGCGGGCGAAGTCAAAGGGTTTGATCCCCATCAATATATGGACCGCAAGGAAGCAAAACGTTTAGACCGTTTTGCTCAATTTGCAGTTTGCGCCAGCAAGGATGCTTTGGCTGATGCCAAATTGGTCATTGATGATCTTAACGCCGAACAAATCGGGGTGTTAATTGGTACGGGAGTTGGCGGGATTAAGGTGCTCGAAGATCAACAGGAAATTTACCTGACTAAAGGTCCGGGTAAATGTAGCCCGTTTATGATCCCCATGATGATCGCCAATATGGCGGCAGGAATGACGGCTATTCATACGGGGGCCAAGGGACCAAATAACTGTACTGTAACCGCTTGTGCTGCCGGTTCTAACGCTGTTGGTGACGCTTTTCGCTTGATCCAACGGGGTTATGCAAAAGCGATGATTTGCGGTGGTACAGAAGCGGCTGTTACTCCTCTAGGTTTAGCCGGTTTTGCTTCGGCCCGGGCTTTATCTTTTCGCAATGATGACCCAGATCATGCTTGTCGCCCTTTTGACAAGGACCGTGACGGTTTTGTCATGGGAGAAGGTGCTGGAATCCTCATTCTTGAGGAGTTAGACCAGGCGATCGCCCGCGGTGCGAAAATTTACGGCGAAATGATTGGTTATGCCATGACCTGTGACGCATATCACATGACTGCACCTGTCCCCGAAGGTTTGGGAGCTAGTCGCGCCATGTCTTTAGCTATGAAAGACGCTGGTATTACGCCAGACATGGTCAGTTATGTCAATGCCCACGGAACTAGCACTCCGGCCAATGATGTTACGGAAACCAAGGCTATTAAAACGGCTCTTGGTGAAAGTGCCTATAAAATCGCCATTAGTTCCACTAAATCCATGACCGGCCATTTGTTGGGTGGTTCAGGTGGTATTGAAGCGGTAGCCACAATGTTGGCGATCGCCCATGACCAGATTCCGCCAACCATTAACCTAGAAAATCCCGATCCTGAATGCGATTTAGATTATGTACCCCAGACGAGCCGAAAAGCAACGGTGGAGGTAGCTTTGTCTAATTCCTTTGGTTTTGGTGGTCATAATGTTACCTTGGCCTTTAAAAAATACCACAGTTAGTTGATAGTTAATAGTTGACAGTTGAACATAAAAAAATTCTTACTGTTTACTGATAATTGATAACTGTTAACTGACAAAATGCCCTATCAATGGGATGATAGGTGATGTGTAGGGATTTTCCCTATACCCCTTAAATTTAAACAACCTTAGATACTTAAATTCACACACAAACTTATGGTAGTTGCTTCTCCATCCATTCAAGAACTTTGTATAAATGCGATCCGCTTTTTAGCTATTGATGCCATCGAAAAAGCTAAATCGGGACACCCTGGCCTACCCATGGGTGCTGCTCCCATGGCTTTTGTACTTTGGGATCAATTCATGAAGTTTAATCCCAAAAATCCTAAATGGTTCAACCGCGATCGCTTTGTCTTATCTGCTGGTCATGGTTCCATGTTACAGTATGCCCTCCTTTATTTGATGGGCTACGATAGCGTTACCATTGAAGATATTAAACAATTCCGCCAGTGGGGTTCTAAAACTCCCGGACACCCCGAAAACTTTGATACCAAAGGGGTGGAAGTTACTACCGGTCCTTTAGGCCAAGGTATTGCTAATGGTGTAGGTTTAGCTCTGGCTGAAGCTCACTTGGCTGCTAAGTTCAATAAACCTGATGCCACTATTGTTGACCACTATACCTATGTAATTTTAGGTGACGGTTGCAACATGGAAGGTGTTTCTGGTGAAGCTGCTTCCATTGCTGGTCATTGGGGTTTAGGTAAACTCATCGCTTTATATGATGATAACCACATTTCGATTGACGGTTCCACCGATGTCGCTTTCACTGAAGATGTCAGCAAACGCTTTGAATCCTACGGTTGGCACGTTCTCCATGTGGAAAATGGTAACACTGATTTAGCTGGTATTGCTCAGGCGATCGAAGCTGCGAAGGCTGTTACTGACAAACCTTCCATGATTAAAGTCACTACCACCATCGGTTATGGCTCTCCTAACAAGGGAAACACTGCTGGTATCCACGGTGCAGCACTTGGTGGCGAAGAAATTAAATTAACTCGCGAAAACCTCGGTTGGAATTACGGTGAATTTGAAGTTCCCCAAGATGTTTTAGACCACACTTTCAAAGCTATTGACAGAGGTTTAAACTTAGAAACCGATTGGAATAAAGCTGTAGAAGCTTATAAAGCTAAATACCCCACCGAAGCAGCGGAATTTGAGCGTTTCCTCAGTGGCAATTTACCCGAAGGTTGGGCGGATGTTCTTCCTACTTATACTGCTGAAGATAAAGCACTTCCTACCCGTAAACACTCGGAAATCTGTCTCAATAAATTAGCTCCTGTGGTTAGCGAGTTAATCGGTGGTTCTGCGGATTTAACCCACTCGAATTTAACCGAGTTAAAAGTTTCTGGTGACTTCCAAAAAGGCGCTTACCAAAATCGTAACGTGCATTTCGGTGTTCGTGAACACGCCATGGGTGCTATTTGTAATGGTATGGCGCTTCATGCTTCTGGTTTGATTCCCTATGGCGCAACTTTCTTAATCTTTACCGATTATATGCGCGCAGCCATCCGTTTATCTGCACTTTCTGAAGCTGGTTCCATCTGGGTGATGACCCACGATTCCATCGGTCAAGGTGAAGACGGTCCCACTCACCAACCCATCGAAACTTTAGCTTCTTTACGCGCTATTCCTAATCTTACCGTTCTCCGTCCTGCGGATGGTAATGAGACTTCAGGAGCTTACAAAGTGGCGATCGAAAATTCTAAGGCCCATCGTCCTACTTTATTAGCTTTAACCCGTCAAAATGTCCCCAACTTGGCTGGTTCTTCCTTGGAAGGTACGGCTAAAGGTGCTTATGCTGTTATTGATTGCGAAGGCACACCTGACCTTATCCTCATGGGTACTGGTTCTGAAGTTAGTCTCTGTGTTGATGCTGCTGCTAAATTGGCTTCCGAAGGTACAAAAGTTCGCGTGGTTTCCATGCCTTCTTGGGAATTATTTGAAGCACAATCTGCTGAATATAAGGAGTCTGTGTTACCTAAAGCTGTTACCAAGCGTTTATCCGTCGAAGCTGCTGCTAGTTTCGGTTGGCACAAATATGTTGGTACTGAAGGCGACACTGTTAGCATTGATCGTTTCGGCGCTTCTGCTCCTGGTGGTGTGCTTCTTGAGAAATTCGGCTTCTCTGTTGACAATGTGTTGGCTAAAGCCAAGGCTTTATTAGGCTAATCAACAATCAACAATTAGGGGTATTTGTTACCAGGAAAATTGTCAATTGTCAAGTGTTTGTTACAAAAATTAACATTTAAAAAAGCCGATTTCGTGGAGGAATCGGCTTTTTTAGTTATATCGCTCTTTTAGGACTTTATAAAAATCATTATAATTAGGGCTTGCTGAATAAGTGAACGAAAAAACAAACAGTTTTGATAAATTAATAAATAAAAAATAAGTATAATTTTTATTTATCAAAACTGCTCTTTTATATAAGTATTGATAATCTAAATTGGCAAAAAATCTTTGATCTTGAACAAAAATATAAAATAGAAGATAATAACCCCTTTTTAACAGGGTGTTAAGATTCATTACTAAAAAAGCAATAGCAATTTCAGTTTCAGCGGTTTCTGATAATTTGGACATAATTTTATTTAAACCAAATCGACGTTTTCCTTGTCCAAATTTACCCTCGATTTCATTTCTAATTCTTTCATCTCTTTGAGCTTGTTGTTTCATTTCTTTGGTAATATTTTTCGGTGGTCTTCCTAGGGGAGGGACACTCATTCTAATACCTTTATCTTTACAATATTTTCGATTGTTTCTATTGCGATAAATTTTGTCCACATGGACGGATTCTGGATAGAATCCTGTTAAGTCTTTATAATTTTCTATTTGGGTTTCTAACCACAAAGCTTCATTAAAATTATCCCAACTTTCAGGAGATAATAAAATATAGCCATC
>JAABRE010000120.1 GCA_011391125.1 Synechococcales cyanobacterium S06 | reverse complement strand
TGAAGATGAGATGTATCGAGTAAATGTTTTCGATGGGGAATCGGGTTTTCCTACTATTATGAAATCGGGAGGTTTTGATATTATTATTGGTAATCCTCCCTATGGAGCTTTTTTCTCAGAAACTGACACAAAATACCTTAATAAATATTACCAATTCCAAAATTATCAATTAGATAGTTATCTTATTTTTCTCGAAAAATCCGTTAAATTAATGTCAAATAATGGCCAATTTGGGATGATTATTCCTAATACTTGGTTATTAAATTTACAATCTCAAAAAATTAGGGAGTTTTTATTTACTCAAACTGAAATCCAAAATATTGTCCATTATCGTTATCCCGTTTTTCCTAAAGTTACTGTCGATACTCAAATTTTAATTCTCAATAATTCCCCTTTGAAAAAAGACCATCAAATAATTATTAATATTATTAATAAAGATCAAAGTAGGGAAACCTATAATATTGAGCAACAAACTTGGGTTAATGGTAAAGGTCAACCTGTTAATATTCTCACAAAACCCGAATTTTCTAATATTACTAAGAAAATGGAAAATTTCCCGAAATTAGAGTTAGGATTAAAGGTAACTTTAGGAGCAAAACCTTTTCAAGTTGGTAAAGGAAAACCTCCCCAAACTAAAGAAATACTCACAAATAAACCCTTTGTTTCTGAGTATAAAAAAGATGAGACATTTAGGCCTTTATTACGGGGAAGTTTAATCCAAAAATATCGAATTTTATGGAATGAAAATTACTGGATTAGTTTTGGTGATTGGTTAGCCGAACCTCGTTATTCTGCTAATTATGATGCAAAAACCAAAATAGTTATTCGACAAACTGGTGACTCTTTAATCGCAACCTTAGATGAACAACAATTTATTGTACGAAATAATCTTTATACCATTATTTTAAAACCTGAATTTGAGCATTTAGATTTAAAATATTTCTTAGGATTAATTAACTCCAAAGTCTTAACTTGGTTTTATCAAAAAGTTATTAATCCTGAAAAAGGAGAAGCTTTAGCAGAAGTAAAAAGAGGCCATCTCATTAAACTTCCCCTATTTTATCCCGATTTATCTAATCAAAATGAGCAGAAAAATTACGAAAAAATGGTTAAAATTGTCTCGCAAATGCTATTATTAAATGATAAATTAACCTCAGAAAAAATACCCAGTGGAAAGAAAATAATCGAACAACAAATAACAGCAATAGACAAACAAATAGACCAATTAGTGTATGAATTATACGGATTAAATGACAATGAAATCGCAATTATTGAACAATAGGCTCGTTGTTGCGCTTCAGCGCATTTATTCAGTTATCAGGTTGACAATATTACCATTTGAGGTTATCTATCTTATCTCTTGACAAAAATTAAGATCTAAAATATAATAGATGTAAGGGATTGTTCGACCTCATATTCTCAATAAGCTCAATCAATTGACAATGAATAATTATAACCAACTATTTGACACTATTGAAAAATTAGTATTGCATCATTCTCCCAGTGGATTTGAGGGAGAAATCGATCAATTATTATTAGAAAAACTAACAGAAATTGGCGTAGAAAATTGGCAAGATAAAGCTGGTAATATTATCGCGAAAATTAAGGGTAAAAATAGTGAAAAAACCATGGCAATTACGGCCCATAAAGATGAAATTGGAGCGATAGTAAAAGCGATTAATTTTGATGGTAATTTACAGATTAGAAAATTAGGAGGAGCGTTTCCTTGGGTCTATGGTGAAGGGGTAGTCGATATATTAGGAGACAACGAAACTATTAGCGGTATTTTATCATTTGGTTCTCGTCATGTTTCCCATGAATCTCCTCAGAAAGCACAACAGGAAAATAAACCTTTATTATGGGAAGATAGTTGGGTTGTAACGAAGCGGAGTTTAAAGGAATTAGAAGTAGCTGGAGTTCGGGTGGGAAGTAGAGTAGTTATAGGAAAACACCGTAAAAAACCCATTAGAATTAAAGATTTTATTGGTAGTTATACCTTAGATAATAAAGCTTCCATTGCCATTTTATTGGAGTTAGCAACACAAATTAAAGAACCAGAAATGGACGTTTATTTAGTAGCTTCAGCGAAAGAAGAAGTGGGAGCAATTGGAGCGCTTTATTTTACCCAAAATCACAAATTGGATGCCTTAATTGCTTTAGAAATATGTCCAATTGCGTCAGAATATCCCTTAGAAATTGGCGAAAAACCTGTTTTATTGTCACAGGATGGTTATGGTATTTATGATGAAGGTTTAAATCGGGAAATAATTAACGCTGCGAAAAAGGCAAATATTGAGATACAATTGGGAGTAATTAGTGGTTTTGGTAGTGATGCTTCCATTGCCATGAAATTTGGCCATGTTTGTCGCGCTGCTTGTTTATCTTTTCCCACCGAAAATACCCACGGTTTTGAGATTACTCATTTAGGAGCGATCGCAAATTGTGTTAACATACTAACAGTATTGATCGAAAATTATGAATTAATAATTGACAATTGATTGTCAATTATTAATTATCAATTATCCAATAATTTCCAGTTCATCTTCACGAAGATGGGCCGCAAATTTCTTATCAAATTGTACCTTAATCGGTAAAGTAGCTGTTACTGGTTTATCAATAATATCAGTTATTTCTCCTTCCATATTTTGAATATCAAAAGGTTTTTGTTTACTACTAGGATGATGATAAACCAAGACAGATTCTTTTACCTTAATGCGATTACCAATGTTCATAAAACCTAAATGTTTCCGAATAAATGAGCAGTCAACTTTAACTATTTTTGCATATTAACGTCATTTATTAAAGGGGGATTAAACCGAGGTTCTAACTTCCACTGAGTTATTACATAGCTAGAAAAGCCAATTAATACGGCGAGTAAAATCAATAATAACCATTTCCCGTCAAAATCATCCGACTCAGGTATGACTTCATCCTCTAATTCCGCTTTGAGAAATTCTGGTTGTTCCCGCATCATAGAAGAAGCGCCCAACACCAAAGCCGAAGCATCAGGAATATCATGAACTAAGGGAGTATTATCTAAATCGCCAAAATTAACCACCACGGATTCTTGGGGGGAAACACCGTAAAAAGTAGCGACAATGGTAATATTATCATGGCCATTTTTTTCGATCGCTAATTTTAGTAAAGATTGCATCGCATTTTGTAAAGAAATACGACCTTCTAAGACATCATGAATAAAATTTGACCAGTTATTTTCGAGAAAATTGTAATCACTTAAACCATCAGAACAAAGTAACAAAACTCCATCTTCAACAATGATAAATCTTTGAATAGTAGGTTCTAAATAAAAACTATCCCGAATACCTAAAGCTTGAGTTAATTTACCAGAAAAAGGATTTTGTAAAGCTTGTCGATAAATATTTTTTCCTATTTTAACATTTTTAGTCGCCAAATCATGATCTACAGTTAATTGTTGACAACTATTAGTTGTAATCCAATAAGCTCGACTATCTCCCACATTAGCAAGATAAACTTCATGGGTATTACCAGAGAGGGCAATTTGAGGTAATTGTAAGGCCATAATTAAAGTGGTCCCCATACTACTTTTATCACTTTTTCCCTCACTTTGATTGCGAGAATAAATAAGATTATTAGTAACACGAAGAATCGTCGCTAAACTTTCTTTAACCATTGCTGGAGTTAAAATTTCATAGTTTTTGGCCATTTCTGTCAAAAACATTTTCATTTGAACTTTGAGAGATTCGATGGCTAAATAACTAGCAAGTTCACCATTTTCATGGCCTCCCATACCATCACAAACTATCATCAAATTATTAGCTAAATTGAGATTATAATTAATCGGTAAAATATATAAATCTAATTCGGTTGGATAATAATAATCCTCATTATGATCCCGTTTTTTTCCCTTATCTGTAACACTAAAAATTTTGGTTCGCCAAGGTTTATTCGTCGCTTCTTTTATTAACAATTCATTGAGAATTTCTTGAATAATAGCCAAGGAATAAGCTTCCTGTTTTAATTCACTAACCACAAATTCTAACTTGTTAGAAAGCCCATTTCCCGCCAAAATAGCTAAATTGTCCCAACTAGTTCCTAAGTCTTTTAAACTAATATTTTTTCCTTTAATTAATTCCACTAATCTAATACGCCAACCATCTACCCTGACATTATTTGCTATTAATAAACTTTGAGCAACACCCTCTTGTTTTAACGGTTGCCAAAGTTCTAAAATTTGCCATAACCAGTAAATTTGTTGTAAAGGTTCGGCCTCTAACCAAACATCATTTAAACGCGGATAAAGTTCCCCATTACTATTAAAAGGAACATTCTCTAATACTAAAATTTGTTTATTTTCAAAACTAAAAAAATCGTAAACTATCGGTAAATGTAAACGATAATCAAATAACTTAAAATAAGGAGCTATTAACCGAGGTATTTTACCAGTTAAAAACGGACTTTGCTCTGGTTGCCTATCTTGACAAGTACCTCGACTAATTACTTCATATCTGTTTTTTATTAACTCAGAAGCTTGATAATTTCCGATATTTTCTCCAACTAACCACAAATAACCATTACATATATTCATATTAATTAACAAAATAAAACATCAAAACCTAACCATAGCTCTTACCATATCAATAGATAGTCTAATTTAAAATTGAAAAAAATACTTTGCTGTTTTGCTTATTTTTTGAGCTTTAGTGCCACGAAATCAATAATAGTTAAATTAATATTATGGCCACATTTTATCTTACCCTGAGTCCGAGTTTACTTTGGTTGATAGCCTCTGTCATACTTTGTTTGATGGAACTTATCTTTCCTACCGCTTTTGTAGCATTAATGATGGGAATTAGCGCTGGTTTAGTCGCTCTAATTGCCCTAGTTTTACCCCAATTTTCGTTACAAGTTGTACTCTGGTTAATATTGTCAACTCTATTAATTATTCTCTCTCGCCGTTTTTTTTCCCCAAAAAAAAAATTATCTCAGTTGGGAGATGACAAAGAAGGCAAAACTTTAACCGTAATTCCAGCCGGTGAAAGCGGTAGAGTTCTTTATGAAGGCAATTCTTGGCGCGCTAAATGTGCGGATGAAAACCTGATGCTTAACTCAGAAGAATCCGTTTATATTGTAGGCAGACAAGGCACTACTTTAATTGTTTTACCTAAAAAATATGGAGCTTAATTTATTATGGAAGCTTTCTTTTTCTTTGTTTTATTATTCTTTGGCGGTTCAGCTTTAGCAGGAAGCGTCAAAATTGTGAGCGAAAAAAACGAATATTTAGTCGAAAGTTTAGGTAGTTACAAAAAGAAACTTGAACCCGGATTAAATTTTGTTGTTCCCTTTGTTGACAAGGTAGTTTATCAACAAACCACCAAGGAAAAAGTTTTAGATATTCCCCCCCAAGCTTGTATCACCAGGGATAATGTCAATGTTACCGTTGATGCTGTTGTTTATTGGCGCATTGTCGATATGTATAAAGCCTATTATAAGGTGGAAAATTTACAAAATGCCCTTGTTAATGTCGTTTTAACTCAAATTCGCTCTGAAATGGGTCAATTAGAATTAGATCAGACTTTTACCGCTAGAAGTGAAATCAACGAAATCTTACTACGAGAATTAGATCAAGCTACTGATCCTTGGGGAATCAAGGTAACGAGAATCGAATTACGAGATCTGATTCCCTCAAAAGCAGTCCAAGAATCCATGGATTTACAAATGGCCGCTGAAAGAAAAAGACGAGCCGCTATTTTAGCCTCCGAAGGCGAAAGAGAAGCAGCAGTCAACTCCGCCCAAGGTAAAGCTCAATCCAAACTTTTAGAAGCGGAAGCGGCGAAGAAAGCCACAATTTTACAAGCTGAAGCGAAAAAAGAAGCCATTATTTTAGAAGCTGAAGCAGGAAAACAAGAACAACTCTTGAAAGCAGAAGCAACAGCCCTGGCCTTAGAAATTGTCAGCAAAACCTTAAATAATGATCCCAAAGCACAGGAAGCTTTACAATTTTTACTAGCGCAAAACTACCTTGAAATGGGTAAAACCATCGGTAACAGTCCTAGTAGTAAGGTCATGTTTATGGACCCCCAAAGTCTCGTTTCTACCCTTGAAGGAATGCGCTCTGTTATCAGTTAATAGTTGACAGTTAATAGTTAATAGTTAATAGTTATCAGTTGATAGTTGATAGTTGATAGTTGATAGTTGACAGTTGACAGTTGATAGTTGATAGTTCTTACCTATTACCTATTACCTATTACCTATTACCTAAAAACCTAAAAACCTATTACCTATTACCTATTACCTATTACCTATTACCTAAAAACCTATTACCTATTACCTATTACCTATTACCTAAAAACCTATTACCTGACTTGGTGCAAGAAGTCTATTGTTTTTAACGCTCCTTCATGGCCGCAGCCGGAATCGGTACAACCGGACGATTTAAAGCGATTTTTAGCGGTTCTGAGGAGGCCATTTGCCCTGGTTCTGTGGTAGCAATTTGCGGAATCCGAGAATTATCAAATAATACCAAACTTGACACTGTCGCCACCACCAGTGCGGCGATCGCCCCTCCCCCAAGAACAAACCTTCTTCTCATGCTTCTTTTGTCAATCCTGTCAAAGACGGCCGAGGCCATTTTTTCTGAGGATTCTGTTGCTTCCATACTCGGCAAATTTTGCCAACCATAATGCAATTTTAGTAAACGTCGATGTAATTGCTGCATTCTTGGGTCAGTCGCCAACCATTGTTCAACTTGTTGACGTTCCGCTGCGGTCACTTCGCCATCCAAATACGCACTTAACAACTCGCAACAATCCTTATTTTCCCAATTACAAGTCATATATAAATCACCACCAAAAATTAATTATATTTATTTAGATAATCCAGAAAAAAAATCCTAGATTGTGATAGTTTCCTCACACAAATTACTAATCAAGATAATTCTTTAACATCGATTGTAACTTAGTTCTCGCCCTCGCTATTCTCGATTTTACCGTACCTAAAGAAGCACCCGTAATCGTTGCTATATCCTCATAGGGTAAGCCTTCAATTTCACGCAAAATAATGGTAGTTCTAAAGGTTTCCGGTAAATCGGCGATCGCCAATTGTAACTGTTCATAAAATTCTCTAGTCGTTAAATTATCATCGGGACTAGGATCATCACTAGGTAAATCCCAATCCAATTCTCCATCACTCATTTGCAAAGGAGCATCCAAAGAAATGGGGGTTTGTCTGCGTTTGCGTTTACGCAATTCATCATAAAAAAGATTAGTCACAATGCGACTTAACCAACCCTTAAATTTATGCGGTTCCTGTAATTTGTTTAAATAGCGATAAACCCGAATCCACACCTCTTGACTTAAATCCGCCCGATCCTGCCAATCCGGTGCTAAATGATAAAATAACCTGTCAACATGGGATTGATAGCGCTTTAATAACTCAGTAAAAGCTGCACGGTCAGGGTTTTTGCTCTCCTGACAGCGTAAAATCAAATCATAATTAGACAGTTTCTCCGGTGACACTATTTTTTGAGGGCTTTTTACCTCAGATATTGACCAGGATAACGCTCGTGAACGGATCATCATTTAACTTTACCATGCCTACTGATTTCAGATATTCTCAATCACTAGACAGAGGGTAAGTTTGAAAAGTTCCAGGTGAAAGTTTTGCTGAAAGTTTTGGTCAAAGTTGTGATGAAAGTAAATTTTTGAAGTAGTGACTATCAACTATCAACTATCAACTATCAACTGTCAACTGTCAACTATCAACTGTCAACTGTCAACTATCAACTATCAACTGTCAACTGTCAACTATCAACTGTCAACTATCAACTGTCAACTGTCAACTATCAACTATCAACTGTCAACTGTCAACTATCAACTGTCAACTCTCAACTATCAACTCTCAACTATCAACTGTCAACTCTCAACTATCAACTACTCAGCAGATCCATCCTCATAATGGGGAGCATAAGCTTGCAGTAAACTACTAACCTGCTTGAGAACATCATCACCCGTTGTTTTACCGATCGCCTGTCTTTCGGGGAAGAATTCAGGACGATCTAAATAACGAGAAACTGCGGATTCAACCTGTTCGTGAATCAAATCTTGAAGTTCCTCCTTAGCCCGTTGACGCTGGTAACTAGCGCCTTCCTCCGTGGTAGCATACAAAGGAGGTAATCTATTTAAAGCATAAGCGGCAATGTCACCCACATCCAAACTTTTATTGCTAGTAGCTTCAATTTCCGCTACTCGACTAATGGCCTCACTTAAGACCAATTCTTCCATCACGTTAATAAACTGCTTGCGGGGTACAGCAACCACTTCGCCCGTTAACAAAGCACCCATTAAACGGTCCAAAGCCATATACTCTTCAATGGACAATTCCGAAGCGGTATCACAAATTCTACCAACTTCGGCTTCCATAGTGGGAGTTAAATAGCCATCTTGTAAAGCTTGATCTACGATTTTTTCAATACTACTCATAGGTTTCCCTTTTACTTAAATTTTTAAACGGACAAAAAACACAGGTTGTCATTAACAGTATAATTTATTCAATTGTGATAATTTCCTCCTTGAGGAGATTAATTACCCTGTCATTAAGCCATATTTTCAACCCATATAATATAAATTTATAGTTGCAAAAAATATAGAAAAATATTCCTTGACTATATTTTTTGTTGATAAGGACGAATCCTTATAGGCTGAACTACGCAACCACTAGGAGATGAGACAATAAAGTCATTTCCCCCTACTTTTCTACCAATATTTAAACTACCATTTAAGTCGGCATTGATTAATTTTTCTTGATGGGTTTTAAATAATCCTCTTTTAATTCTTTTTCCTAAATATTGCTCGTGTTTTTTTAGGGGTTCTAAATCTATGGCTGAACATTTAGAAGTGTAAGATTCTTCGGTTTCAATAACTTCAATTCCCGCCAATAATCCTTTATATTTTAACTGTTCTATCAGTCTTTTATGAGGGATATTAACAAATTTT
>JAABRE010000011.1 GCA_011391125.1 Synechococcales cyanobacterium S06 | reverse complement strand
TTGGGGGGTGAGGGTATATATAGTAATTCCAAATAAAAATTAAACAAAAGTTTTTAGTTTGTTGTTGGACTTTAGTCCTAAGAAGCGCTAAAGCGCAACAACGAACCTATTTTTCAACTGTTTTAATCTTAATGGGAATCACTATAACTATCAATTATCAACTATCAACTATCAACTATCTTCGTTGCCACCAGGTAAATCCAGCGATAGTTATGGCGATAAAAGGCAGAATAAATAACGATAATAAAGTAATAATTAATGCTTTAGTTGGCGTTAAATTTAGTCGTCGATTTTTCGATTCTTTGGGACTAATTGAAAGGGTGGAATTATCATCTTGAGTTAACCAATTAATGGCATTTAAAAATAAATCCTGATTAAATTGCTGTCCTATCCAAGCATTAGTAGCAAAACCGGAATTACCAATTATAATTAAACGAGATTTTGTATCTTCTTTTGTTAAGGCAATTCCTACATTTAGCGGTCCGGGAATATCTGAATCTTTATTGAAAATTACTTCTTGTCCAGCCAAATCACTTTCGGCCCAAGTTTGTTGATTGGTAATTAGGAGTTGAGAAGTTTGGATTCCGGGGATGGGTGTAATGTCGATTCGACGGGCCAGGGGAAACACGGATATGTTGTTGCCAAAGTCCTTAGTGATGGGATGATCACCATAATCAGTAATGATAATGGTTGCAGGTCCTAATCCCAGAGAAGTGCCTTTTTCTGATCCATCAATCAATAAACGCTCATCTAAAATAACACCCCAGTCTTTTAATAATGGTTCTAACCCTGATTTGGTGTTTGGGTCTAACATGATCATTAAATTTTTACCGGTGTTGAGATAAGTTTTCAAAATGTCGATTTCACCGGGGAATAATTCTTTTTTTGGTCCGGGTATGATGATTAAGTTAGTCGGTTCAGGAATCTGATTATTAGTGGCTAAATTTAAGCTTTCGACAGTGTTACCTTTTGCTTGTAAATTAGTTACTATTTGAGATAATCCATCTTCTTTATTATCTAATGATGATTCTCCGTGACCTTGTAAAAAATAGAGGGAAGTCTGCTGATCTTTTTTAATAGTTTCGATCGCATTTGTGAGGGTTATTTCTGATAGATTTTCTCCCGGTTTTAGGGTAGTAAGGAGATTTTTTTTGTCACCATATTCTAGGTAAACTTCACCGTTGGATTTGAGGTTAAATTTTTGGGCTATTTCTATCTTTATTTCTGGATCTACAAATTCAAAACTAAAATTTTTACCGTAACGACGGTAATTTTCTAATAATTCTTTGTCGAAGGGATTAGTTTCTCTGGTAAAGACCCAAATTTTCAATTTTTTGGGTAAACTTTTGACGATTTCTTGGGATTGGGGAGCGAGGGATAAAATTTGGTTTTCTGTTAAGTCTAAACGATAATTATAACGAGTGGCTAAAAAGTTAATTAAAGCGATAATTACTAAAACTGAGATCGTGGTAATTAAGGCATTTGTTCCTGCTTGGGTGGCCCGTTTATTAAAAAAGTCTTCTGCTTTGTTAATTAAACTAAGTGAAATATTGATGATTCCTAAGATAATTAAGCTTAAATAAGCGGGAGAAATTTTACCAGTAATTAGACTGGCGACGATTCCTGCTACTAATAAGAATATGCCAAAATATAATAAATATTTGGCATATTTTTGGTATTTTTTCAGATATATCAAAATTTTGTTCATGGTTTAAGTTAATTAAGAACGTTGAAACCGTAATGCTTCTATGGACTGTGCTGTAAGGAATATACCTAAAAATATGTAACTAATAAATAAGACTAGACTGCTAGTATTAAATACTCCGGATATCAGATCATTATAGTGTTTTAAAAGGGATAAATTTTCAAAAATTTTGCCAATTACTCCTCCAACTTTATCACCAATAATATCAATAATCCATAAAAAGGTTACTAAGGCAAAGGTAAGTATAGCAGCGATAAGTGAACTATTGGTTAAGGAGGAAATGAACATTCCTAGGGATAAAATTGAAGCCGCGAGGAGGATTAATCCTAAATGGGCTAAGATGGGGACTTGAAAAGTCATGGGAGGATTGGCAGTGGAAAAGGCGATCGCCTCATATAACAAAAAGGGCAAAATCAGGGTAATAAAAAAGGTTAAAACTCCCAGTAATTTTCCCACAGCGACGGACCAATTTGTCAGGGGAGAAGTGGCCAATAATTCCAGAGTTCCTTGTTTTCGTTCTTCTGAATACAATCCCATGGAAAGTATGGGTAAAATAAATAAAATTAGTGAACCCATAATACTAAAAAAGGAATTAATAAAAATATAAGCAACATCCAAAGGAGGCAATTCCATCCCCATTTGTTCGCGCATAGCAATTTCTTGAATTATACCCGCAGGTCCCATTAATAATGACACAAAGAAAAAGCCAGATAATAACCAAAATACTGCGGCTATAATATAGGCTAAAGGTGAGGCAAAATAACTCTGTAATTCCCGTCTAAAAATGGCAATTATATTACTGATAATAAGCATTAGTTTTCTTCTTCTAAATCTTCAGTGGTGGTGAGTTGAATAAAGACATCTTCCAAGGTGGGACGGGTTTGTCGCATTTCGGCTAAACCCAGACCAGAATTAACCGTTATTTTAGCAATTTCTTGCCCTATTTCTGAGTTTAATTCACTGGTAATTTTCAAGGTATGATAATTATTATCATGGGTTGCTATTTTAACTTCAGAAACGCCAGAAATTTGCTTGATTTTCGGGATAAGTTCCTGAATATTTCCCACAATTTCTAAATGATAACCTGCTCCGGCAGATAATTCTGTCCTTAAATTTTCAGGGGTATTGGTCGCAATTACTTTACCACGATTAATAATCGTTACTCGATCGCAAGTCATGCTAACTTCGGGCAGAATATGGGTAGAAAGGATAATCGTATGTTCTCCCCGCAAACTTTTGATTAAATTTCTCACCTCCATAATTTGTCGAGGATCAAGGCCAACTGTGGGTTCATCCAAGATAATGACGGGTGGTTCATGCACGATCGCCTGAGCAATACCAACTCGTTGTTTATAACCCTTGGAAAGCTTATGAATCAAGACTTTGCGCTTATCTTCGAGTTGACATTTTTCCATAACTGAGTTGACTTTTTTAGTTACAGTCTTTCCTGTCATCCCCTTGATTCTAGCAACAAACTGCAAAAAGCCTTCCACCGTCATATCAGTATATAAAGGGGGAGTTTCGGGTAAATAACCAATATTGCGACGGACTTCCAAAGACTGGGAATAGACATCATAACCAGCGATTTTGGCAGTTCCGGCACTCGCCGGCAAAAAACCGGTTAAAATACGCATAGTAGTGGTTTTTCCTGCGCCATTTGGACCTAAAAAGCCGATTATTTCCCCTTTTGCTACGGAAAAGGAAATATCATCAATGGCGGTAGTTGTCCCGTAAATCTTACTTAAATTTTCGACTTGAATCATAAATATCAATTAATAATTAACCATTAACAATTATTCTTTATTTACTCCCTAGAATAAGGTTTAGGAAGATGTTTTTTTTAAATATTCCTTTAATAAACTATTAATTTCCGACTGATGGGATTCTTCATTGCTTTTATACCAAGCGATGATATCCTCGTCCAAATATAAGGTTAATGCTTGTTTTTTGGAAGAAGATTGCGAACCACGGCGAATAATTGCTGTTTTCAACATAGCCGGTGTAATTTCGGGACAATCGGAAAAATCGATCTCCTGATCTTCCATGGAATCCAATCTTTCCCAATCAGTCATAGATTTGGTTGACATATATTTTTTGTTCATTGTTAGTCGCTTTTCGAGCAGAAATAATTCTAATTATATGGTTTCTTTCTGTATAGACAACTACGATAATTCTACCTTGTAATAATCCCAAGGCGATCAATCTTTGTTCTCCATAATTAAATCGATCATCTTCTAAAATCACGGTATCATAATCAAAAACTTTCTTGGCATCCACAAAGTCAATTCCATGTTTGCGAATGTTTGTTTCACATTTATTTTCATCCCATTCAAATTCCATTTTTAGTTCTGTTTTTTCAGTAATCAGTAGTTACTTTTTACTTCTCGAATATAACGGGGAATGCAAGGGTTTCCCCAAGCAACTTGATTTTCTGGTAGGTTTTTAAAAACACTGCTTCTTGCACCAATGACGGCGTTTGCACCAATCTTGACACCGGGGGCAATAAAGCAATCGCTGGCCACCCAAACTCCATTACCAATCATAATTGGAGCATTAATTAAACCAAAATTGGGGTCCTTAATGTCGTGACTACCAGTACAAAGGTAAGATTTTTGGGAAATGACACAATGGGAGGCGATCGCAATCTGGTCTAAACTATAAAAAACCACGTCATCTCCAATCCAACAATAATCACCAATGGTAACTTTCCAAGGATAAGTAAAACGAGCAGTCGGCCGAATAATTACATTTTGGCCAATTTTAGCGCCAAATAAACGCAATAACCAACAACGAAAACCATTGCAATTATGGAGACTGAGGGGAAAGGCGATCGCCTGAACAAACCACCAAATTAAAATGAACCAACTAGGTTTTCCCCGATCAAACCCTGATTGATCATATTTACTTAAGTCCAGGAAAGGAGGTAAGTTTAAATTTGGCTCTTGATTAGATTTATAACTCATTATGATCAATTATGAATATAGCATTTTCATTTGACATTTTACCTCTCTTTCCCCCTCTCCCCGTGGGATGAGGGGGGTTGGGGGGTGAGGGTTGTATGTTAATTTAAAATGAACCTATTACTTATTACTTATTACTTATTAAGTTGTCCGCCAAAATTAATCAATTCATATAATTTTACGCCAATTTGATATTCGTATTGACTGAGTAAACGTCCATAAATATAGCCGGCTTTTCCGTCTAAAAATCCAAACTGTAGGAAGTAAAATATGATAAATCTTAATATAGGTTTAAAAGGAAGTCTCACCCAAATTTTCTTAAGAAAACGCTTTCTTTGAACCGGATCTCCCCAAAAATTTGCGCCAATAGTTTCCTTTTGATTACTATTAGTTAACAAATTATAATAAACCCGAGCTTCCCAATTTGAATAACGATTATGTCTTTCTAACCAGTGATAAATGTCACGGAAATCGATGTGAAGCATATCATTTTTCAGATAGCCAACCTTTTCTAAAATTACGTGTTCATGAACTTCATTATCACCCGTATTGGGCACATCTTCGGTTTTCAGGTTTTCATAACGTCCTAATTTATGTTTAAATAAACGCAAATTCCAATCGGGATATTTGCCACCGTAACGAATCCATTTACCGAGGAAAAATACTCGACGATTAATATAGTAGCCATTGTAATCTGGATTTTGAATCGCTGCGGCAATATCTTGCCAAAGTTCTGGTGTGATTCTTTCATCACAGTCCACAATTAAAACCCAATCATTACGAAAAGGCAAATTTTCTAAGGACCAATTCTTTTTTTTCGGCCAACGTCCATTAAAGTAAAATTGAACCACGTTTGCGCCAAATTGTTCGGCAATGTCAATGGATTTATCTGTACTTTGGGAATCCACCACAAAAATTTCATCGGCCACAGAGACACTTTCTAAACAAGCAGGCAAGTTTGATTGTTCATTCTTGGCCGGAATGAGTACAGAAACTGGTATTTTGTCACGATTAGAAGTCATTACAAACAAGAGTTTAAACTCAGAATAATTGTTAAAAAGAGGGCAAATTTATCTTATCTGTAATATTACTATGCAAAATCACTAATGTTTCGGCTATTTTATTGAGACGAATTTCTAATTGTTTTTTTTGATATAAAAGCTGCTTCAATTTTTGATAACGGGCGATCGCCATACTTAATTCGGCAACTTGCTCTGCTGGGCAAGCCCTGCGCCACAGTTGCCCACTTTCATCAAGTCCACACAAACGATAACCGGCCCGAGGTGATTGACAACTAACCTCAGAAGTGGTAATTTCTTCGACATAATCCATTAATTGATCGACTTTTGCTGGACGGGGTTGATCAGTTTCTAAACGGCGAGCATGGGATTCTAGCCAACCATCAATGATCGGCCCTTCCAAATATAAATCTTGAATTTCCCGTTGTAATTTGGCTAATTTTTCTTGCCAAACAGCGATTTGTGTATCAACTTCCTTGAGAATATTTCTGGCTAAAGCGGGATTAGCCGCATTACGATGATTACTAAGGGGAATAGACTTTACTTTTGGTAAGGAAGGAGTGAGAGATTTCTCTTTTTGTTGATTGGCCTTCTCGGCCTGGATCGCAAAAGAAGGATGACTTTCCTGACTGTGATATTCCTGATCTAATTTTTCCAAAGTGGCCGTTATTCGTTGTAATTGTGGTTTCATAATTATTAGTTTCCTACCACGGTTAAATTTAATGTCATTATATAACAATTAATAATTATCAATTAATAAACCATGAGACAAATAATTTTAGTTACCGGAGCAGCTAGATCTGGTAAAAGTGAATGGGCCGAAACTTTAGCCTCCCAAAGTAATAAAAGTATCATCTATGTGGCCACAGCACAAATTAATCATGAAGATCAGGAATGGCAATCAAGAATTAAAAAACACCAGCAAAGAAGGCCACAAACTTGGCAAACTTTACTGGTTTCTAAACAGTTAAATAAGGTCCTTAATAACTATCAAAATTCCTGTTGTTTATTGATTGATTCTTTGGGAAGTTGGGTGGCCAATTTCTTAGATGAAAATGAGGAAAATTGGCAAAAAATCACCCTCGAATTTTTAATTAAAATACAGCAACCAGGAGCCGATTTAATTCTCGTTGCTGAAGAAACGGGTTGGGGAATTGTACCTGCTTATCCCTCCGGCCGACTTTTTCGCGATCGCCTTGGTAGTTTATCTCGTCAGGTAGGGGCGATCGCCGACACGGTATATTTAGTCACTGGTGGTCACGCCCTCAACCTAAGTCTTTTAGGGCAACCATTAGCGCCCATTTCTTTCGATTGATTTAAGAAATGAATCAGAAAATTCAGGTTAAAATCACCAGAGGTGCATATTGATACGAATGGGAATTTTATAATGATTATGGCTTCAGAAGACCAAGTAAAACGGTATCTTGCTCATTGGTTTCAACTAGGTAAAAGGGTTTTACGACACAATGGTGATGCTATTTTACCCGATCCGATTATTAAAGGCGATCGCTACTCGGAGGAATTTGAGCAATGTTGGCAAACATTACTCGATCACCAGAGTGGTGATTGTTACCTTGAAGGAACTAGCGAAACAATCCAAGAATTATTAAGCCCTCGTTGGGAAATTAGCTCCTGTTCTCGTTGTCAAATGCCTGTACCAATGATCGATTTAGGGCTACAATCAGGTTTATGTCCCTGTAACGATCTGTCAGGATGGCCTAACAACGAATTACCAACCCCCAGAGAACCAATTAACAGCAAAGATAAATTAAATTTTCTTGCTCATAGATTAAGGAAAATTGATCATTAATAATTGATCATTGTCATAAAAAGGATAAACTATCAACTATTTTCTGCACTTGCTTTAAATAAGCAAAATTATCGGTAAATCAATTAAAAACATTAAGTACAAATACTCAAAATCCCGTCAATTTTGTTAGTAAACATCTAACTATCAACTATCAACTGTCAACTATCAACTGTCAACTGTCAACTGTCAACTGTCAATTCTCCTTGGTATTTCATAGGTAAAGAAATCATAAGCTAATTTCGTATTCGGAAAAATTGCCCTAGCTTCCTGTTTTAAATTATCTAAGGTAATGTCATTCGCAGGAGTATAACGGGGACTAAAATGGGTCATAATTAACAACTTAACTTGCGCAATTAACGCAACTTGCGCCGCCATGGTTGAAGTTGAATGCAGGCGATCGAAGGCCATTTCGGCATCTTGATGGGCAAATGTCGCTTCATGTATCAGTACATCAGCTTGTTGAGCCAATTCCACCGCACTCTCACAGAAAACGGTATCAGTACAATAGACAAATTTACGCCCGATTTCCGTCGGACCACATAACTCACTCCCGTTAATGGTTCTACCATCAGCCAAGGTGACGATGTCGCCGTTTTTTAATTTTCCATAAATCGGCCCCGAGGGAATATTTAAAGCTTGAGCTTTTGCCACATTAAATCTCCCCGGACGATCTTTTTCGCTGATACGATAACCAAAAGCTGGTACTTTGTGTTTCAATAATTGACAAGTTACGGTAAAATCTTCATCTTCAAAGACTAATCCTGGTTGAATGGTATGTACTTCTAGTTGATAATTAATATTAGTATAAGAATACTTACTACAAGCCTTTAAATATTCCTTTAAACCCGAAGGTCCATAAATATCAATCCGTTCATTGTTGCCGGCTAAACCACAACTGGCCAATAATCCCATTAAACCAAAAATATGATCGCCGTGTAAATGAGTGATAAAAATTCGCCTCAATTGAGACGTTTTCAACTCACTGCGCAATAATTGGTGTTGTGTGCCTTCACCGCAATCAAATAACCAAAATTCGGCTCTTTGGGGGAGACGCAAGGCTACACTTGAGACATTACGCGATCGAGTAGGCACACCCGAACTTGTACCTAAAAATGTAATTTCCATTCCTTGAAATAAACCACCATAATTGAATCTAACAAAAAAATAAAGTCAACCCCAAAAAATAATCTTCTTGAGGTGACATCTTGTGGTTATAATAGGATACCTCTTAAAAAATCCAGTTTATAACTCCGAATCGTTGGATGGCCGTTTAGTAACACCAATACCCTCCCAAACCCGAACAGTTCGAGGGGGCTGATGTTAGCCTTTGTCTGTTATAGGGGCGAAATTCGCCTCTACTACTCATTGTTAGCGAGTTACGCCAGTGGCTACAGGTGTTTTCGTGGGCACAACTTGGGGTCGTAAAGAGCGTAAACTGGGGAAAAGAAAATGATTCTCTTCCACATATTGCGCACCAAATAAACCTTTTTCCGCCCAAAAATACCTGTCTGTAGTATGCTCATTTCGTCTGACTACCATCACCGCCGGTGGAGTAATGCCTTGTGCCGCAATATATTTGCGTGCGGCCGTTACTGGTTTTTCCTCTCCACTTTCAATGCTATAATGTGGTACTAACTCTAAAATTTTCCGTCCCTCTTGGCGGCGGCGACTTTTGCGCTTACGTTTTCTTGCCAACCCAGTTACCTCCTCTTCGTGGCTAGAATTTGTAATTCTGGTTACAAAATCTGACTGTAATATAGCACCTTTCCTGAGAAAAATCAAGTACCCCGAATCAGTTTATCAGGAGTCCGAATCCTTATCCTCGTCAGCGATTACTTATTTATCAATGATTAACTTAGCTTAAAAAAAGTATAAGAAAAGTATCATTTCTTAACAAAGATTGGTTCCCATATTTCGGTATATTTAGGTACAGTCATGGTAAATTAGAGCGTAAGCGAAGTTAATTATAAGGATGGGGATCAACAAATTTGCTCAAAACCGTTCTCTACAAAATATGGCTTTTATGGATAATTCCCACTCAATTTTGACCAATTTAAGTCGGGACTTTTTGGCTTTGTGTCAAGCTCAAGTTACTCTGTTGACCCAAAATTTAAATGCTGCTTGGGTGGGGGTTTATTTGACCGAAGATGCTCCTAAAAAATCCCCTTCCACTAATTTGATTCCGGCTTATTTTTATCCACAAAGTAATCCGAATTTGCCGTTTTTATCTGAGCAAGAAAATCAGGTTTTATTATTATTACATGGCCAAGATCAGGTTGAGCAAGATAGTTCTTTACCTCACGATTTAGAAACTAAAATAAACAGGCATAATCAGATTATTATGCCTTTGTTATATGAAGAAATTTTTATGGGTTTGTTAGTTGTCAGACGTAGTGAAAGCCCATGGAATGAGCTAGAATTGTCCCAAATTGAGAAAATCGCTACCAGTTTGGCGATCGCTCGCTCTTTAGAAAAAAGTAATAGTTGGTATCAACAAAAATTACGACAATTAGAAAAATTTATAAATTTTCAAGACCATAAAATAGATAATTTGTTACATCAGTTACGCAATCCTTTAACTGCTTTACGCACTTTTGCTAAGTTATTATTAAAGCGTATTTTACCCGAAGATAATAATAATAAAGTGGTTCAAAACATTCTGCGAGAAAGCGATCGCCTTCGGGATTTATTGCAACAATTTCAACAAGAGGAAAAAAGCAATAGCTCAATTTTAGAATTAAAGGGTGGTTTGGTCTCTCAAACTAATTTTTTGTTACCGGCTCAATCCTCGAGGGAAACTGATCTAATCGCCATAATTGGTAATTTGCTTGATTCGGCGATCGCCATTGCTGAGGAGAAACAGATCAAAGTGGAGGGGGAATTCGGGAAAAATCCAGTTTTTGTTCAAGGAAATAGTCAAGCAATTCGGGAAGTGGTGAGCAATTTAATAGATAATGCGATCAAATACACCCCCAACGGTGGTCAAGTGAAAATTGAATTAATAAAAAAAGAAAAATATCAAGGAATTAAAATTACGGATAGTGGTTATGGTATTCCCCTTGAAGATCAAGATCATATTTTTGAGCGCAATTATCGAGGAGTGCAGCAATTAGGCGAAATTCCGGGGACTGGTTTAGGTTTAGCCATTGTCAAGGAATTGGTGGAGCAAATGCAAGGTCAAATCGAGTTAATTAGTCCCAATGAATTAAATGGTACTACTTTTGTGGTTTGGTGGCTCGCTAGTTGAACCTGAGACCCCCCGGATGGGGGGTCAGTTTGGGTATTTTCTATTTATACAATTCCGTCGCTAAACGGAAAGCAAGAATACCAGGAACTAAAGCGATTACTAAAGCAATTAAAACTTGGGTATCTGTCATAATTTTATCATCTCCTAAACTTAACAATATTTAAACATTAGTTTGCGGTTTTATTATCTGTCTCTGAAATATTTTGTTACAAAAGGAGTGAGTTGCTTTAATTACCTTAATATACTAAGATTTTAGTAACTTCGTTTATATTGTTGTTTAATGCTAGATCAATTTTTAGACTCTTCCATCGAATTTAATTTTCACAATGTTGCTATTTTATTAATTCTCATTGGTTTGGAAGCTGTGCTTTCGGCGGATAATGCCGTTGCTTTAGCCGCCATTGCCCAGGGGATCGAGGATAAAAAACGTCAACAAGATGCCCTCAATTTTGGTTTGGTGGCCGCTTATGTTTTAAGAATTACATTGATTCTAGCTGCTACTTGGGTGGTGAACTATTGGCAGTTTCAACTTTTGGGGGCCGCTTATTTATTGTGGTTAGTATTCAATTATTTTAGTTCGGGAAATAATGAAGATGATGACCATAAAAGAAGCTTGCATTTTTCTTCCTTGTGGAAGGCAATTCCAATGATCGCAGTCACCGATTTAGCTTTTTCCCTTGATAGTGTAACCACGGCGATCGCTGTGGCCGATGAAACCTGGTTAATTATTGCTGGTGGTACAATTGGGGTGATTACTTTGCGTTTTTTGGCTGGTTTATTTATTCGTTGGATTGAGGAATATACTCACTTAGAAGATGCTGGTTTTGTAACCGTTGGTTTTGTCGGTTTAAGATTATTATTAAAGGTAATTAAACCTGAATTAGTACCTCCAGAATGGGTTATGATTGCCGCAATTATTCTCATGTTTGTCTGGGGTTTTTCTAAGAAAAATGTGCTTACTTCTGAGGAACAAAATAGTTAATTATTGTGGGAGTAAAAACAATTGTCAATTGACAATTGTTTGTTGCTTAGGTGAAAGTTTGTAGGGTGTGTTAATGAAAATGTAACGCACCTTTTGGTGTGTTAAGCCTAGACGCATTTAATTTAACTTAAAAAATGCTGATACGTCATGGAGTGCGAGCAAGATGCTCGCTATTTTTCCGAGTTAAATGCGTCTAAGCTTAATGAAAATATAACGCATCAAGAGGTGCGTTACGCTGTCGCTAACACACCCTACATTTTTGGCGTTGCACCTATGCAAGATGATTTGATATTTATTTTCAATGTAGGGGTAGGGCTTGTCCCTACCCTATCAGCGTTTCGGGGGCAACCACAAGGGATTGCCCCTACAATTTCATCTCAGAGTCATGCAACGCCACATTTTTTTATTTTTAAGTTTATTTTATGCCATTTTTAAATCTTAAGTCTAGCCATAAATCTATTATTAATTATTACAATTTATTACAACAACTTGACAATTTGCAAGTCCATCAAGAGTTATCTGTAAAAGGTGCTTTTGAAGATGTTTTAAAAAGTTGTTGTAGTCAGTTTAATTGGACTTATGTTGCGGAGCAATCTGTTAAGTTTAAGCAGAATTTTATTCGCCCGGATGGGGTTATTATTCGTCAGGATACTCTTAAACACGGTTTTTGGGAAGCTAAGGGTAATTCCTCTAATTTGGAAGTGGAAGTTAGCAAGAAATTTGCCCAAAATTATCCTAAAAATAACATTTTATTTTGGCAACCAAAACGAGTTATTTTATATCAAAATAAGCAGTTAGCTTTTGACGATAATATAACTATTCCTGAAAATTTATGTCAGGTTGTGAAGTTATTTTTTGAGTATTCCCAACCCGAAATTGAAGCTTGGGACAGCGCAGCCAAGGAGTTTGGTTCTAAGGTTCAAGAATTAGCGAAAGGCCTACTTGAGTTAATCGCAATTGAGAAGAAAGTTAACAAGAAATTTATCGAATCTTTTAACGGTTTAACTACTTTATGTAAGCAGTCGATTAACCCTAATTTGTCTGAAAATGCTGTGGAAGAAATGCTGATTCAGCACTTGTTAACTGAGCCCATTTTTCGCCGTTTATTTAATAATCCTGACTTGGTTAAACGTAATGTTATTGCTGTGGAAATTGAGCGAGTTATTGATGCTGTAACTTCAAAATCTTTTAATCGTGAGACATTTTTACGGGGGGTAGATTACTTTTATAAAGCGTTAGAAAATGCGGCTTCTACCATTACAGAATATCAGGAAAAACAGGACTTTTTAAATACGGTTTATGAAAAGTTTTTCCAAGGTTTTGCGGTAAAAAAGGCGGATATCTACGGTATAGTTTACACTCCCCAAGCAATTGTCGATTTTATGGTTTCAAGTGTAGAAGACATTTTGAAACGGGAGTTTAATAAGTCTTTAAGTGATAAAAATGTCCATGTTTTAGATCCGTTTGTGGGGACAGGTAATTTCATTTTGCGGACTATGCAGCAGCTTAAGAAAACAGCTTTAAGCGATAATTATGCAGAAGAACTGCACTGTAACGAAGTTATGTTACTTCCTTATTATATTGCTTTAATGAATATTGAACATGAATATTATCAACTTACGGGAAGTTATAAAGCTTTTGAAAATATCTGTCTTATTGACACGTTTACAGATCAAGAAATACAGCAGTTAGAGTTATTTACTCCTGAAAATACTGTGGGAGTTAAACAACAGAGAAAATCTCCCATTTTCGTAATTATAGGAAATCCTCCCTATAATGGTGGTCAAACTAACGAAAATGACAATAATAAAAATAGAAATTATGGGGAAATAGAGAGAAGAGTTAAGGAAACTTATGGTAAAGATTCCACTGCAACTAATGTGAGAAAAATATATGATCCTTATGTAAAAGCTATACGTTGGGCCAGCGATCGACTAGGAGAAGAAGGAATTATTGCCTTAATTACAAACAATAGTTTTATTACTGATATTTCCTTTGATGGAATGAGAAAAAATTTAGCTCAAGATTTTAACGAAATTTATTTATTAGATTTAGGAGGAAATCTTAGAAAAAATGCAAATACTGGCCAAACAATTCACAATGTTTTTGAGATAAAAGTAGGAGTTAGTATTAACTTTTTTATGAAGAAAAAGGAGCAAAAATCTCAATCAGCAAAAATTTATTATACAAGTGTCGGTCAATTTTGGACAAAACAGGAAAAATTAGCTTATTTAGAAAATATTAAGCAATTTAGTTATCTAAATTGGCAAGAAATAACACCCGATTTTAAATATAATTGGTTAACCGAAGGATTACAAGCAGAATTTGAGACATTTATACCATTAGGTACAAAAGAAACTAAAAAAAATAAGACAGAATCAGGAGTTATTTTTCAGTTATATAGTTTAGGAATTAGTAGTAATCGTGATACTTGGGTTTATAATGCAAATAGAGAGAATTTAGCTGAAAATATCCCAAAAATTATCACCACTTATAATCAAGAAATCTTTAAATATCAAACAAGTAATTATCCTAGTAATATTGATAATTTTGTAACCTATGATGACACCTTAATTAGTTGGTCTTCTACCTTAAAAAAACACTTACAAAGAGGTAATATTGTTAAATACAATAACGAGAAAATTAGACAATCCTTATATCGTCCTTTTTGTCAAAAATATTTATATTTTGATGAGATTTTAATTGATCGTCGTGGTCAATTTCCTTATATATTTCCGACTATAAAAAGTGAGGAAGAAAATCGAGTAATTTGTGTCGGAGGATATGGAAGAAAAGACTTTTCAGTTATTATAACTCGTTATATTTCTGACTTAAATTTTTATGCAGATCCTCAGCAATCTTTTCCCTTTTATACCTACAATGAAAATGGAGAAAATCGCCAAGAAAATATCACCGATTGGATATTAAATGAGTATCAAAAATGTTATTTGACCCCCCCTAAACCCCCCTTAGAAGGAGGGGAATTGGAGATTACAAAATGGGACATATTTTATTATATTTACGCCATTTTACATCATCCAGAATACCGTAAATTATACGCAGAAAATCTAAAAAGGGAACTCCCCAGAATACCTTTTGCTCCTAAATTTTCCCCTTTTGTAATATTAGGAAAAAAACTAGCAGATTTACATTTAAACTACGAAAAACAAGCAGAATACCCCTTAGAAATAGTGGAAAATTCAAACTCCCCCCTTAGTAAGGGGGGTTGGGGGGGTTCAAACTCCCCCCTTAGTAAGGGGGGTTGGGGGGGATTATTTCGAGTCGAAAAAATGCGCTTAAATAAAGATAAAACCGAGTTAAAATATAACGATTTTCTAACCTTAAAAGGAATCCCCAACGAAGTTTTTGAATATAAATTAGGGAATAAATCTGCCTTAGAATGGGTAATTGATCAGTATCAAGTAAAAACCGATCAAAGGAGCGGGATAATTAACGATTGTAATCACTTAGACGACGAACAATATATACTAAGATTAATCGGACAAATAATAACAATTAGCTTAGAAACAGTTAAAATAGTAAAAGAATTAGCCAGAAATCCGATTTCTTAAACCAATTACAGGAGGAAAAGTTATGAATTTAGAAAAATTAAAAAATATTGAATCTCAACTTTCTGATTTATCTATTGAAGAAGGAAACTGGTTATTAGAAATAATTACCAAGAATCTTCGACAAAAACAAATTCAAGAAATGGCCTTAGATCTGGAAATACAAACTGAAATAAAGACCATTAATGAAGAATTTTTGATTACAGAAATGGACGGATTAATTAATAATGAGTATTAATAGAGGTGAAATATATTTTATTAATCTTAATCCAGTTTTAGGTAGAGAACAAGCAGGAAAAAGACCAGTTTTAATCTTATCTATTAATGAAATCAATAATGCTCCTTTAGTCGTAACAGTTATTGTGGGGACAAAAGGAAGTAATATTACTAGAAATTATCCGACTAATGTTCGTATTTCTCCTGAAGAAAGTGGATTACTAATGGAAACTGTTTTTATGTGTTTTCAAATACGTTGTCTCGATAAACAGCGATTTTCCACTGAACCAATCGGTAAATTATCAGAACAAAAAATGCAAGAAATAGAAGTCGCAATTCGTTATTATTTAGGTCTATAAACTTAAAAAAGATCACAAATCCGATTTGTTAAAGGTTTGTAGTTGCGCTTTAGCGCTAAAATATGCGTTTTAGCGCAACTAGGAATTTAATTAAATTTTACTCGTAAAGCCAAGGTTTTATGGTAGGATTCCAAGTAGTTAATTCCTCATCTTTAAACCATAAAGCAATCTCTCTTTGTGCAGTTTCGATCGCATCTGAACCATGAATAATATTACGACCAATACTAACAGCTAAATCTCCCCTAATTGTACCAGGAGCTGCGGTTAAGGGATTAGTAGCGCCAATAATATTGCGAGATGCCCCAACAACGCCGTCTCCTTCCCAAACCATCGCAACTACGGGAGCGGAAATAATAAATTGCACCAAAGAATCAAAGAAAGGTCTTTCTTTGTGAACATCATAATGTTGTTGAGCTAATTCCTGGGAGACTTGCAACATTTTTAAGCCAACTAAAGTGAAACCCTTAGCTTCAAAACGGCGGATAATTTCGCCAACCAAGTTGCGTTGCACACCGTCGGGTTTAATCATTAAAAAAGTACGTTCCATTTTTGTTCCTAAAATAACAGTTAACACAAAAGACAAGATTACCAGTTATTGGTCACTTGTGGCTAAATTTTGGTAAGTTTCCATGGCCAGTTGAATCAATTGATCGACTAAATTCGGGAATGTAATTCCTGTTGCGGCCCAAAGTTGAGGATACATACTAAACTTGGTAAAACCGGGCAAAGTATTGACTTCATTAATCAAAATTCCCCCAGTGGATTCTACGTAAAAGAAATCAACTCTTGATAAACCGCTACAATTTAGGGTGGTAAATGCTTTCACCGACATTTCTTGAATTTCCCTAACTACATTGTCTGGTAACTCAGCAGGAATAATCATTTGGGATTTTCCGTCAGTATATTTGGTCTCGTAATCGTAGAAGTCGCTTTGAAAGGTAATTTCACCGATTATTGAAACTTTGGGTTTATCGTTGCCTAAAACTGCGCACTCGACTTCCCTAGCAACAACTCCTGCTTCCACAATGATTCTGCTATCATATTTGGCTGCGTCATCTAAGGCCTTTTCTAATTCGTTGCGGTTTTTAGCCTTAGAAATACCGACAGAAGAGCCAAGGTTTGCGGGTTTAATAAAACAAGGATAACCGAGATTTGCCTCGATTTCGTCGCATAATTTGGGAAAAACGCAGGGATTCGACCAAATTTGCCCCCTAGTAACGGCCATATATTTAACTTGGGGTAGGCCGACTTGAGCAAAGGCACTTTTCATGGCGATTTTGTCCATTCCCACTGCTGAACCTAACACCCCACTTCCGACAAAAGGAACTTGCATTAAGGTTAATAACCCTTGGATTGTACCATCTTCGCCGTTGGGACCATGCAAAATGGGAAACCAAACCTCAATTTCGCTGACTTGGGAGGGAAATTGCCATTTATTTTGGGGAGTATCACTTTGGTAAACTTGGCCACTGGTTAAAACTTGGTTAGCAATTTGTGGCCCTTGCCAAATACCATTTTTCTGAATATAAAAGGGTTTTACCTCGTATTTAGTAGCGTTTTCCCCTTCTTGTAAAGCAGCAAAAATCGCTTTTGCCGAATTTATGGATACTTCATGTTCCCCCGAATTACCACCGAACAATAAACCTACCTTTAAAATTGCCATCAAAAACTCCTCAATTATCACTTAAATTGTAAAGACAATTTATCACAGACTTATTTTTTAATTAATTTAATTTATAATATTATACATTGTATAACCTAGTCCCAATATTATTATGGAAATTCAACTCAGAAAATGGGGAAATAGTCTTGGATTGCGGATTCCCCACCAAATTGCCGAAAATTTTGGTATTGATCATAATTCCGTAGTTGAGATTACTGAATCAGGAGATAATTTAATCATTAGAAAAAAGAAAAAAGTCTCCAATTTAGATGAATTATTGGCCAGTATTCCTGCGGATTTTCAATATCCTGACGATGTGCTAGATTTTGTGGAAAGTGAACCCCTTGGGAGAGAAAGTCTTTAAAATGAATATTCAACGGGGTGAAATAATCAGAATTAACTTAAATCCTACCATGGGTAGAGAACAATCAGGAAACGCACGCCCTTGTTTAGTCTTAAGTCATACTAAATATAATTTAGCTCGTCAAGGGATTGTAGTAATTACTCCAATCACCAGGACCATGAAACCAGAGGTAAAAATGATGATTCCCATTCCCGAAGGATTTAAGATTAAAGGATCAGTAATAGCTGAACAAATAAGAACAATTGATCTTAATAGCCGTTGGTGGAGAAGCACAGACGAAATTTTACCAGAGGAATTTGTGAATCAAATTGTGGAAACTTTTAGTTTAATTATCACTAATTCCTGATGGTAAATGCAAAAAAAAATAGTACAATTATTATTAAGTAAATTGGTAAAAATTATGACAAACTTAAATATTTCCTTACCAGATTCCCTGAGCAATTTTATTAATGAACAAGTAGCTATAGCATTTTTAGTTGATATTTTGTCTCTCTTTCCCCCCTCTCCCTTTGGGATGAGGGGGGTAGGGGGGTGAGGGTATATAACATTTAATCGAAAAGTGCTATAAAAAGGGTTATCATAATCCGAATGAGTATATTTTTTATTTAATTAATGAAGCACAAAAACAAGCTGATCAAGAACAATTAGAGCAATTATTATTAGAAGGATTAGATAGCGGTGAGTTGATACAAATTACTGAGGAATGGTGGCAAGAAAAAAGAAGTAACTTAATTTTCAGGGAAAAAATCGGGCGCTAATATTTCTCTTAAATCATAAGGACAACTATTAGGAAAACAGGATAAACCGGTTTCTTTTTCGGCAGTAATTACAGCTAAAGGATAAATTTTTCCTTTCACATCTTCAAGATTAGCCTTAAGACTGGCGTTTTCTTCTAATAATTTTTCTAAGCGAAGACGTTGTTCTTTAATCGTTAATTTCCAGCTACGAGAGCGTAAATTAGGCTGAAATTGCCATTTTAATAAGTGCATAATTAATATTTCTAATCTGCTTCCTAATTGTCTTTTTTCAGCTCTGCCCATGTCTTCAATTTCTTCGGCTAAATGATCCCAATCTAGTTGCCCAATTTGTTTACTTCTTAATAATTCTGCTTGTTGTTGTGTCCAAGCATAAAAGTCAAGTTCATATTTGATTGAATTCATATTTAAAAGCTCCTTTTTTCCGGGGGTGTTTTCATTCTAAATTTTTTATGGGGAACAAGGAACCCTACATAGTGAATAATCAATCTTTTTTGAGAATTTATAGCCACAAATTGAGAATTTTCTGACTTTTAATTAGGATGGCAAATCCGAGAGTGAAAAATCCCCCCAATCCCCCAATACCCTAAGTCCCCAACGTTTTAACATTTGAGAATGAAAATGCCCTGCTTTTTTCCGGGGGATAACTAATAAAAATTACCCCCAAAATTGGTTATTGTTCTAATTTTAACACAGCCATGAAAGCTTCTTGGGGAACATCCACTGTACCAATAGATTTCATGCGTTTTTTACCTTTGGCCTGTTTTTGCAGCAGTTTTTTCTTACGGGAAATATCACCACCGTAACATTTTGCTAACACGTCTTTACGCAATGCTGGTATTTGTTCACTGGCAATAATTTTACTACCGATGGCTGCTTGAATGGGGATTTTAAATTGGTGACGGGGGATCAATTCTTTGAGTTTTTCCGTCAATGCTCGTCCTAGATTATAGGCCTTGTCTCGGTGGACAATCATGGCGAGGGAATCCACAGGATCGCCATTGACCATAATATCCATTTTAACCAGATGGTCCTCTCGGTATTCTAAAAACTGGTATTCCATACTAGCGTAACCCCGAGAGCGAGATTTAAGTTGGTCAAAAAAGTCGGTCACAATTTCCGCCAAAGGTAACTCATAAATCAGGGTGGTTCGGGTTTGAGTAAAATATCTCATATCCTTAAACACACCCCGTCGAGTTTGACAGAGGTCCATCAACGAGCCGACGTAGGTTTCGGGAGTAATAATTTCCACTTTAATGATCGGTTCTTCGATTTTTTCCCGCAATTGTGGCTCAGGTAGTTGACTAGGATTGTCAATATAAGTCACTTCTCCGTGATTATCTGTCACTCGATAAACTACGGAAGGGGCCGTGGTAATTAAATCAAGATTGTATTCGCGCTCCAGACGCTCCTGAACAATTTCGCTGTGTAATAGTCCTAAAAAGCCACATCGAAAGCCAAAACCCATCGCTGTAGAAGTTTCCGGCTCGTAGGACAAAGCCGCATCATTGAGTTTTAGTTTGTTCAAAGCGTCCCTTAAATCTTCATATTGGTCGGAGTCCGTGGGAAATAAACCACAGAAAACCATGGGTTTTGCTTCGGTGTAACCCGGTAAGGGTTCGGGAGCAGGATTGTAGGCCAAGGTAATGGTATCCCCTACCCGTGCATCTTCCACGGTTTTGATGGCTGCGGCGAAATAACCAACTTCCCCGGCGTGGAGTTCATCCAGTTGAATTTGGTTGGGGGAAAGTATCCCTAACTCGTCAATCACATATTCCTTGCCTGAGAACATCAAGCGAACCCGATCGCCCCTTTTGACTTTACCATCCATAACCCGAAAATAGACCACCACCCCCCGATAAGCATCGTAATAGCTATCGAAAATCAGCGCTCTGAGGGGGCGATCGACGGTGTCTTGGGGTGGGGGTACTTGCTGCACAATACGCTCTAAAATATCCTCAATTCCGAGGCCTTGTTTAGCGGAAGCGTAGATAATGTTGCTGCAATCAAGTCCGACTATTTCCTCAATTTCGTGGGCAATGCGTTCAGGTTCAGCACCGGGGAGGTCAATTTTGTTTAAAACGGGGATAATTTCCAGATTATTTTCCAAGGCCAAATAAACATTGGCCAGGGTTTGCGCTTCCACACCTTGACTTGCGTCAACCACCAACAAAGCGCCTTCACAAGCAGCCAGAGAACGGGAAACTTCGTAGGAAAAATCAACGTGTCCGGGAGTGTCAATCAAATTGAGGACGTAATCCTGGCCATCCTTGGCCTTATAATTCATACGAGCAGCCTGTAACTTGATGGTAATTCCTCTTTCGCGTTCGAGGTCCATATTATCGAGGAATTGCTCCTTCATTTCTCGCTGTGCTACAGTACCGGTATTTTGCAACATACGGTCAGCAAGAGTTGATTTACCGTGATCAATGTGAGCAATAATAGAGAAATTTCTAATGCGGGAGACGGCAACGTCAGTCATATAAGTTCTAATTTATTAAATTGAGTAATGGGCATAAGTCAATAAACCTTAATTTATTTTAATATTTATTGGGCAATAACGCTGATTAGTCTAAGAAGTTTTCCAAGAACTGTATTAACCATAACTAAAAACCCTTGCAAATTACTGGTAAAGCTTAGAATAGAGATTAGGAATATCAAAATAAAACATTATGAACGATAATAGCTTTCCTTCTCAACGTTTAGGTGAAAAAGTAGAAGTTTCTATCCATTTAGATGCGGAACTTTTAAAAGAAATCAAACACCTAACCAATGATCCCAGTAGAGTCATAGAAAGTGCCATCAAACAATGGTTAAAAGGAGAAAAAGATCGAGATGACGAATTAACCCGTACCTTTAAACGCAATCCTCCCGTACCTCCCCGGGGGGAGTGGAACGACTAAACAATTGACAATTAACAATTGACAATGGATAATTGATAGTTGAGAAAAACTATCCCTCTGTCAACGAAGTAGATGGTGATAAATAAACATAATTTGTGGAGGGTTGGAGTCGCAGAGTCCGCAGTCTGTGGGGATTCAGCTTATTTTATTAATTAAGATTTACCTACTTATTTCCTATCAATTAAAATAATTGTCAATTGTTAATTATTGTTATTGATTACTTTTTATTTTGTGTTTGTGGTGGAGTTTTTATGGATGATATAACTGCTACTAAAAATGGAGTTAATTGGCAAAATTTAGGAGCAGAGTTAGTTTTTACTCAGGATAACTTGGGTAAATATCTCTCGTTTTATTGGGAAAAAGCGCCGGATTATGGCTTAAATGAACAGCACATTATCGGTCAATCTTTAGAAACGATTTTTACTCCTGTAGACAAAAAAACTTATTACTTTCTGCTGGAACAGGTCATTTCTCAACGGCTTCCTAGTCAGTTTTATTGTTTATTTATTTATGGTGCTAAATATTTAGGTTTTGAGTTAATTATTAATCCTATTATTCCCGCTAATGGTATCGTAAAATCTGTGTTAGTGCTTGGTAATTTTGTTGGCCAAAGTAAAATTACTCTCATTCATAATTCTCATTTACCTTTAGAGCAAAAAACCTTACAACAACTGTTAATTAATATTACGAGAAAATTGCGCCGCACTTTAGATTTAGAAACAATTAAGTTACAAGTTGTTGATAGTTTGGGTGAAGCTTTTGGGGTTAGTCGTTGTCTTTTATTCTCTTACAATCCCCAGATAAATAAGTTAAAAGTAGAGACAGAATATCGTCAAAATAATTTCCAAATTAAATCTATGCTTGGTTATCAAATTGAGCTAAATAATGAAATTTTTTTTCAGGAAGCCATTTCTTTAAAATCCGTTTTAACTATGGATATAATTGAAAGAAAAACTGAGAATATTAAGTCCATTTTAGCTGTTGCAACTTGTTATCAAGAAGAAACTTTAGGTTTAATTTGTTTATATCAATATGATGAATATCGCTATTGGACTCAGGGAGAAATTGAGCTAATTCAAGAGTTAGCTGAACAAGTGGGTACTTCTTTGGCTCATGCAGCAATTTATCAAAAGTTAGAACAGGCAAAAATTCAAGCTGAAGATATTTCCCGTTTAAAAAGTGATTTTTTGGCTAGTACATCCCATGAATTAAGAACACCTTTAAATGGGATTATTGGCTTTTTAAAATTGATTTTGGAAGGAATGACCGATAATCCAGAAGAACAGGGAGAGTTTATTCAAGAAGCTTATAATTCGGCAATTCATCTGCTTAATTTAATTAATGATATCTTGGACATTGCTAAAATTGAAGCCGGAAAAATGGACTTGGATTTATCTCCTGTTATCCTCAATAATTTATTGACAAATGTCGAAAGTTTTAGTCGTCCACAAGCAGAAAGAAAAAATTTGAATTTTGAAATTAAACTTCCTAAGACCTATAAACCAATTATTATATATGGTAATCATCAACGTATTTTACAAGTAATTTTAAACTTAGTAGGAAATGCCATTAAATTTACCCATGAAGGCTCAATTACTATTAATGTGGAAATTATAATGAAAAAAATTCAGCGTCATCATCAAGAATTTCCCGGTTTAGTCAAAATTGGCGTTTCTGATACGGGAATTGGAGTTTCTCTTGACCAACAAGATCAGCTATTTCAAAAGTTTTTTCAGGTTAATGGTGGTCGTACTAGAGAATATGGAGGTACAGGTTTAGGTTTAGCTATTTCTCAAAAATTAGTCGAAACTATGGGAGGTAAAATCTCTTTTTATAGTATGGGTGAAGGTTTAGGTTCTACGGTAACTTTTACCATTCCTCTTCAAGAAATCCCCGTAATTAAAACTTTTAATAATTAATTATTATTAACCAGAATTCATTTACAATTGTTATAATTTTGTGTATTACTTTTATTTCATTTTGAGGTTTTATGACTGTAACAATTGAGGCGATCGACATCTTTAAAACTGCTTATGAAAACCGTTATACTTGGGATGAAAATTTCCCCGGTTACACCACTAATTTAACTTTAAAACAGGGAGATGAAATCTATTCTGCTAATATTAAAGTTAACCCTGATTTCACTATCGAAGTGACCGGTATTGACGATGAAAAGGTATTAGGAAGTATTAATCACCAAATGTGGGATATTGTTACCCATCGTAAACGTTCCTCTTTTGAAAAAACCCACGGTAAAAATAAGTTTATCCTTGGTGCAACTGACGAAAGCGGCGCTGTAGAAATTTTAGTCGAAGGCGAATCCATGGGTTCACATTACCAGGTCCGAGGTGACATTATTTCTCAAGTTTATCGAGTTATGGGTCCCATGGCCTTTACTATTCATACCCATGACACCTTGAATACAGGTTCAGGTTATGTGGCTACGGAATATCAAGCAATTTTTCGTGATTCCAAAACCAATGAACTAAAATCGCAACGAGAAATTAAAGAAACCTACGATAAATTCGGTGATTACTATCTCCCTACTTGTCAAATTATTGAGTCAATTGAGCCAGAAGGCAAGGTAATAATTACTGAGTTTCACTTTAGTAATATTACTTTATTGTAAGAGGAAAGGTGGGCAATTCCCACCCCACAATTAATTATCTATATCTTTTTTTTCTGGCAACATTACTATAATTTCTTTGCTGATCTTTTTCCCTTTTTGCCCCTCCTAATTGTTCACTAACTTGGGTAAAAATATCCCTTTGTACATAAGGATAAGGACCAATCCACAGGTTATATTTTGGTAAATAAACATCAGTAATTGCATCGATTTTACTTAAATCTGGTTTATTTGATAATACTAATAATGCGGCTTCTTCTCCCGGTTTGATTACTTTATGAATCCTTTTTAAGGGTGATTGTACTATGGTAAATGGTCCGATTTCATCCCCAATTTCGATGTTAATTCTTCTTTCTCTATTTTCAATTATTACTAATTCTCCTTGTTTGTTTACCGTTTCTTCTTCGCCAATTAAATCTTCAGTGATAAAAACATCTAATATTTCTCCGCGCCAAAAACCACTATAGGGAAATTTGCGATATTTGCCATTACGAATACTGGCCCAATATACCGGAGACCATAACCAATATAAACCGAAGATTACTTGTAAGAGAAGTATTATTCCTGCTTCTCCTGCTCCCGTGATTTTTCCGATTATAAATAATACGATCACCACGACAATTGAAATTAATGCTCGTCTTAAAATATCAGTAAGATTACCCCAATAATACACATATTGCGCACCTGTTCCAATAACTGGAATTATCTGTTCAAATTTGGCTCTGGTAATTGGTATTAACATTTTTCAGTTTTCAGTTAACAGTTAACAGTTTTCAGTTTTTAGTTAACAGTTTTTAACTATCAACTGTCAACTATCAACTATTACAAGATATTTTCTAAACCGTAAACTAAGGATTTTAGTTCGGTTACTTTTCGAATTGATAATAACACACCGGGCATATAACAAGTGCGATCGGTGGTATCATGACGTAAGGTATAAATCTGTCCTGTTGCGCCAAAAATTACCTCTTGATGGGCTATTAATCCGGGTAATCTTATGCTATGAAGACGAATATTATCCTCGGTTAAACCACCCCTTGAACCCGCAATTATTTCCGTTTCTTTTACTAAGGGTTCGTTATATTTTTTGCCAATTTCTGATAGCATTTGTGCTGTTTTTATGGCAGTTCCACTGGGAGCATCTGCTTTTTGATTATGATGTAATTCGATGATTTCTACGTTGTCAAAATATTTCGCTGCTTGTATTGAAGCCTGCTGCAATAAGACCATACCAATGGAAAAATTCGGGATAATTAAAGCTCCTGTACTGGCTTTTTCGGCGAAATCTCCTAAATCTTTCAGTTGTTGTTCACTAAGTCCAGTTGTTCCCACCACTGGACGAACTCCGTAGGCGATCGCACTTCTGACGTTTTCATAAACTGCATTTGGGTGAGTAAAATCGACCATTACTCCCTGTATTTTTTCTTGAGTTGCTAATACTAAGACACTCTGTAAATCGTTTAAAATGGGTACTTCTAAAGGGCCACAACCGATCACTTCGCCGACATCTTGGCCAAGATAATGAGGATTAATATCCACTGCTCCCATTAACATCATATCCTTTGATTGAGCGACAGCTTTAATGACTTCTCGACCCATTTTTCCGAGAGCACCATTTACTACTACTGGGATTAAATTTTCACTGGTCATAATTGTTAGTTATTTTGTTTAAATAGTTATCAAAAAATTGTATAGCATTTTTAGTTGCTATTTTGTTTCTTTTTTTCCCCTCTCCCTTTGGTTGGTGTTGGGTTGGGGGGTGAGGGTATATAACACTGAATCAAAAAATTGTAAACCTATTTGGTAATTAAATAAAGATTTTGGTAATTTATTTGGGTTTTTTCTTAGATTTAAAGAAAAACTGATAGCAATCTAAGTTACTGGATAAAGTACTATCGGTGGGAGTTTCTTTAATTTTAACTAAATTATATTGTACATTTTCATCGGCATAAATAGCAAAAGTTATTCTAAAAGCTTCAAGAAAACTGATAAACCATTTACATTCTGTTTCGGGATAATTTTGATAATAGCCAACTAATTCTGAGATTTTTTTATCTAAATGATTTTGAGAATTCGGACTAATTAGGATAATTTTTAACAGTAAAATAACCAAGGTATAGGGATTACTTTGAGTCATTAATAAGACAAATAAATCTGAAGGTTTCCCATTATTCGTTAATAATAAATCAAAACTTTTATTACAAGTTCTTAATAAAAAGGCTTGATTAAATTTTTTCTCATTATTACCTTGATAAAGTTCTTGTAATTTAGTTGCTAATTTGGTTTCAATTATTTCTAAACTTTTTTTATCGTAAAGGGAAAAAACTAAATATTTCACAAAAGATAGGTGAAATTTGAAATAACTTAAATCTTTAGTTTGTTGTAAAAAGAGGTGAGCTAAATTTTTATAATTTAAGTTTCCTTTTCTCACGGCAATTAATTTGATAAAACGTAAAATATTCTCGTTTAAAATGGTCGGATTTGTCAGATTTTTATTCCCAAATTGAGATTTGGTTAAATACATGGCCAAATTAAATTTAAACTCTTTTTGTATTCTTAATATGATAATAATGGCTAGATCTCGTTGTTCTTGACAATTATCATTATTAAAATACTGAATAAAAAACAAGTATTCTAAATAACGATGAGTCCAATGGGTAAAAGAATCAGATTCAGTGTGATAGGTTAAAAGTTTTAATTCTTGATAACTTGAGGTTTGACTAAATTTATTAACCCAAAATCTGATTTTATTATCAATTAAATCACCGCTTTTGATAAAAGTTATTTTACTGTCAGATTCGGGAGCAAATTCATGAAAAAGATGGATCAGATTACTAAGATCCGCATATTTTTTAGCTTTAATTAAAGGATAAACTAAAATATAACAACACTGCTTAATGGTAGCCAGAAAAACAGCTTCTGCATTATATTTAATAATATATTGCAGTGCTTGATTAACTGAGTCGGAAATCTCTCGGGGTTTATAGTCAATAAAAATTTGATCAAATTTTTGTAAAACTCGATAGGTAGATTCTGTTGTAATTAATTCACGAAAAAATTGACAAATTAGCTCTTGATTTTGTTCCAATTTCAAGAGCTGTTGTACAGATTTGTCAACGAGAGTTGTTTCTTTCCAGTTATTAAAGTTCATCAGACCATCACCATATTTTTTAGGGGTAATAGTATCTACTAAATTTGGTTAATTATTAGCAGTAAAATAAGTTAATTTATGCTTAATTAGGGCTTAAATTAGTGCGTTAAATGAGTTTAAATAACGCACTAATTTTGGGAGCTTACAGGTGTAATAGTTTCTGTAGTTCCTCCCTTAGCTGTTCAATTTCTTCGGGTAAGGTAAAATAATGAACACAAGCTCTAATACAATTCGGATCAGCAATGGTTCTTAATAAAAAACCCTGTTTTTCTAATAAGTGAACTGCTTGATTATGGCTTAAATTACCGGTTAATTGAAAAGAAATTAAACCAGCGTCGGGAGCATGGTTACTTAAACATTTAACTCCTTCCATGGTAGCTAAATTTTGCCACAGATAGGCACTTAAATCACGAATTTGCTGGGCTCTTTTTTCGGGTGTTCCCCATTCTTGATGGGTGGCGATCGCCCCTCTTAAACCATCATATAAGGGATAAGCCGAACTTGCCACTTCAAATTTACTTCCATCTGATTTAAAATTTAAAGGTTGTCCATTGTCAGCGATCTCAATTCCGCGCCAACCGATAAAGGTCGGATTCAGGTTAGTCAAGGCTGTAGGACTGATATACAAACCTCCCACTCCAGATGGTCCACAAAGCCATTTATGACCCGTAAACGCGTAAAAATCCACCGCAGAATCCCTTAATGTTAGGGGGATGCACCCCACCGACTGTGCTCCGTCAACTAAAACTGGTACGGATTTTTGGTGGCAAACTGTCACTATTTCTTCAAGTGGCAAAACTTGACCCGTATTCCATAATAAATGACTCAAAACCACTAATTTAGTTTGAGGTTGCAAGTGTTTAGCAATGACGGAGACTGGATCACCTTCGTTTAAAGTGTCCAGAAGGGGACAAGTGGAGAATTCCACCCCAAAACGACGGGAAATTTCCTGAATAATGGCAATTACCCCCGGATGTTCGCAATCGGTCATCAAGATATGGTCTCCTGGTTGCCAATTTATGCCCCACAGGGCAATATTACAACTGGCGGTTACATTTTCGGTTAAGGTAATAGTGTCAGGATTTGCGTCAATTTCTGAGGCGATCGCCTCTTTGGTTAATTGTATTCGTTTATTGATCCAACTGTTAACTTTGCCGGAAAATGGTCCTTTTAATTGAATATACTTATAACTGTCGATGATTGCTTCCATTGCCCCATTCGGCATGGTTCCTTGGCCACCGAAATTAAAATAAACCTTATTAATCAGTCCGGGGAACTGTTGTCGATGCAATTTCAAGCTGTTGGTAACAGGTGAGGTGATAGTCATTATGAGTTTAGTAATTCTAATTTAGTATAACTCAACAAAGGTAAGTAACAAAACCCCTATTAACAGGTCTTGACTAAATCTTACCTTAAAAGAAAGGATAAATTTTTCTTACCCAAATCTAATTCTATTTTCTAATAAAATTGAGCTTTAATTTAATGTTATTAACCGACAATTTATTATTAAATTATCTACGGTGTTCTCGTCGTAGTTTTCTTAACGTTTATGGTAATTACCTTTTACAAGATCCGGAACTGGATTTTGTCCGTAAATTACGTCAAGAAAGCATGAAATATAGTCTTGAGGTTGTCAAGAGTTTAACCCCAGTTTATGATCAACCTCAAGCTAATGATTTATTAGAAAGAGCTCAGGAAACTACTTTTTTGATGAATCAAGGAGTCGATTATATTTATAATGGCGTTTTAATACTTAATAATCCTCAAACTACTTTTATCGGTCAACCTACTTTATTGGTGAAACAAACTGGTTATTCCCTTTTGGGAGATTGGCTTTATGCTCCTGTTAATATTTATTTAGGTCGTCGGCCTAAATTTGAATATAAAATCTTGACTACTTTTCACAGTTATTTACTCACTTTTAGCCAAGGAATTTTACCACCAAAAGGAGAAATTATTTTACGTCCCTACTCTCTTTATTCCCTTAAATTAGCGGAACTTTTCCCTCGATTACAAACAGTTGTCGGGGAATTAATGGAGATGTTAGCTCACAAAAACGAACCTGAAGTCTTTATTTCCCGTCAGAAATGTAGTTTGTGTAATTGGTCTAGCTACTGTAAGGCGATCGCCAAATCCGAACATCATCTTTCCCTCATCCCTGGAGTGACTCCCCATCGTTACCAACATTTGCAATTTTTAGGTATTAATACCGTGGAATCTTTAGCCGTGGATACTTCCCCAGAATTAGGCGAATTAGTCGGCGATGAAATTGCCACCCAACTTAAATTACAAGCGAAATCTCTTGTTGAACAAAGTCCTTTGCGTAAAATCAGCAATTTTAGCCCGAATCTTCCCGATTCTCCCGTTAATCTTTATTTTGACATTGAAGCCGAACCTGATCGCAATCTTGATTATTTATTAGGAGTATTAGTAATAGATCAGAGTAAAAATACTGAGAAATTTTATCCTTTTTTGGCGGAAAAACCGGAACAAGAAGCAGAAATTTGGGAGCAATTTTTAGAGTTAGTAAATCAGTATCCCGAAGCGCCTATTTTCCACTATTCTAATTATGAAAGAGAGACAATTAAGCGTTTAGCGAAATTATATAAAACCCCAATGGAACAAAGAGAAAAAGTATTATCACGGTGTATAGATTTACATCACCAAGTAATTAACTCAGTAATTTTACCATTAGAAAGTTATTCATTAAAAGCGATTGCTAACTGGTTAGGATTTACTTGGAAGATACCCTTCGCAAGGGGCGATCAATCGGTCTATTGGTATGACCAGTGGTTAAAAACCGGAAATTATACCCTAATCGAGCAAATTTTAAGTTATAACCAAGATGATTGTTTTGCTACTTATCATCTGAAAGAATGGTTAGTTAAATTCCTCTCTGAGAATAGTAAATTAATGTAACAAAAAGAAAATTAATCACTCACTTAAAACCAGTCAAATATAAACTTATAATAAGATTTCTCAAATTTGCTCACAATTGTTTTAATTATTACAAAACAAGGCAAAACTTAAGGTAAGCTAAAAAACATCAAGAAAAATTTACCTTAAGGTGAATCCCATGATACACTCCCTCCTCTCCATCATCCTCTTAACCGTCGCTTTAGTAAACATTCTGATTTATCAAAGAACAACCCAAGAATTAACGAGAATCCTAACGGTGACATTGGCCATGGTTGGTTTAATTTGGGGATTGGCGATCGCCCCTTGGTCAATACAGCTATTGGCGTTAGTACTGCTTCTGAGATTTAGATTAGTTTCCCGATTCCTCATTTTTGAACCAATTAACCTCAATTAAGGAAAAATTTTTTATAAAATCAAACTTTAACCAACTCACCAAAAGGACTCAAACCCTGATTAGACAAAAGAAAAAAAAATTTTTGGAAAAAGGCTTGACAAAATAAAGGTAAATCAGATAGTATTAAAAATGTCAAAACGCCAGGGACTGTAGTTCAATTGGTTAGAGCACCGCCCTGTCACGGCGGAAGTTGCGGGTTCGAGCCCCGTCAGTCCCGTTAAAAAAAAAAGTTAAACCCCGTAAGTCTTCACAAACTTACGGGGTTTTAATAATAGCAGAATCAGCAAATGATTAACACAAGTTCAGATATGGCATTATAGAGATATAGTGATTCCAATTAAGATTAAAACAGTTGAAAAATAGGTTCGTAGTTGCGCTTTAGCGCTTCTTAGGACTAAAGTCCAACAAGAAACTAAAAACTTTTGTTTAATTTTTATTTGGAATTACTATAAGAACCTCCATATTTTTGATCCATTGCAACTAAGTTAAAGAAAAAAACTATTAGTTAAAAGGATTAATAATGGTAAGGTTATTATTAATAATTAAACCATCCTGCAGATCTTCTGAATAGAGAAAATCAGCATTAGAAAATAAAGCTGAAGCAACGATTAAACTATCCCAAAAAGATAAGGAATAATTAGGGTTTGCTGAATAAATGGCTGGTGAGGGCGAGTTGATAGTTGATAGTTGATAGTTTGACCGGGTCTTTTGACGAGCAAAAATCTTGATTAATCCCCGTAAATGTAAGGTTTTTTACTATTAGTTGTTGAAATCCTTGCACTTAATTCAAGTCCCACCAACTTGAAATTCTTGATCGACATGGCTTTGTGCTTTTTTCAGTAAACCCTAATTATTTCTCAGATTAGATGCAGTTTCCCAAATAATTAGATCAAACTTAATTATTTGACAACGATTAATAAGAGATTTAATCACCATATTAATTTGTTCTTCATTAAATTTTCCTTTTTTTAATAAATTAAAAGAAAGTTCATTAACCACCTGTGTACTAATAATCAAACTGGATTGTTCTGTAATTAAAATTGCAATATTTCGTTTTCTTTCTCTTTCTGTTGGTTCAATTCTCTGATCATCAAATAAACGATATAACCAAATATTGGTATCAATAAAATTTTTATTCATTTTATTAAATTAACCTTGACGATTATAAATTTCTTCACGGGTTAAAAATCCATCAACGGGAAGGGGATTTTTTGACAAAAAATCGATCATATCTTCTTCGTGATTAAGATGAGATAATTCTTGAGTTTCTATTTGATTTTTAGTTTTAAAAGCAGCAATAATAGCCTGTAAATTTTCGATTTGTTCGGGTTTTAAATCGGAAACATCAATAGTTTTAATCATGGCAAAATTCTCCTTAATAATTAATTTAATTATGACAAAGAAATTAAATAAGAGTTTGTAACTGCACAATCAAATTAGGAATATCTTTTTCTAAGGCCTCCCAAACTATTTCTAAATCAATATCATCATATTCATGAACTAAACGATTACGCATCCCCTTAATTTCAACCCAAGAAATTTGAGGATTATTTTGTTTAGTTTCCTCTGAAATACGACGAGCAGCTTCGGCAATCACTAATAATCTTCTAATAATAGCATCTTGAATTAAAGTATTAGTTAAAAAGTCTTGTTTAGAGACTTTTTGTAAATAACCTAAAGCTAATTCAGCCGAATCTAACATATCAAAAATAAACTGTTTATCTCTGAGCATAAATAACCTGATAACTATGTAATATTTCTTGACGACGTAAATAATTACGACTGTTTTCAATACCCCTTTTACTAACTAAATCAATCTCTCGATTAAAAATAATTTTAAGTTCATTTTCCATTTTCACAAGATCGAATAAAGTTGGATGAGAATTAGAGTTAAAAGAAACCAGAATATCAATATCACTATCCTCTGTAAAATCATCCCTTAAAACTGAACCAAATAAGGCAAATTCTTGAATTTCCCAACGGTGACAAAATTCTTTAATTAACTCCATTGGTAAATCAATATTGGGATTTTTTTTCTGGATTAACTGAGACATAAATACCTCGAATAATAAAATATTAACCGACTTTAGTAAACAATTTTTGGGCAATTTCTGGTAATTCAACTATTACAAAATAACCTGCGGGATCAAGATAATCTTCACCCGAATCATCGATAATTCTAATATAATTATCCTTAGCAGAGGATTCATCGCAGTAATACTTGATAAACCTTTAATAAGGTTAAATCTTCGCAGTTTTCTGGGTTAATACAAACAACAAAATTTACATGATTCATAATTTATTTTGACGTAATAAAGGAATAAAACCAGCTTGTTCAAAATGTTTATCATAAGCAAGAGCTTCTAAAATTCCTTTTTGTTTCATAATTATAAACGAGGAACAATCTGTATGACTCCAATTTTGATCAAGACGTTGTTCATAAAGTTTTAATGACTGTTTAAATAGGTCGGTATTTTGAGCAATAATTTCAAGATTAGGATTATTATAGGATTGATTAACTAACTTAATTGCTACTTGTTTAAGAAATGTTCCTTGTTTAGAAAAAGTATTTAATAACTCATTAAATATCATTTCACTGGTAACAATTTTAAAAGGAGCTAATTGTTTAGTAATTAACCGTGCTTTCTGATATAATTGATCAGCAGGATTAACAATCGCAACCCAATATCCCGTATCAACAAAAAAGGTTTTCATGGTTCAATTTTAGGTATTCCATACAAATAATGATCGATATTTTTAGATAAATCACTAGGTAGTTTTTCCCATTCATTCAAGGGAACTTCTTTAGTAATTTCGTCAATAAAATCTAAAAAATCCGGTAAATTATTTTCGGTTGATTGAGATTCCTGATCTTTAATTTTTGCTTTAAGAAATAAACAGAAATTAAGAATTTCTTTAGCTAAATAATCTGGTACTTCTTCTATTTCTTGGATTAATTGCTGTTTAACTGTCATAAAATATTACCTCCTTAATAATTAAATTTAACTACATATTAACCGACTTTAGTAAACAATTTTTGCGCAATTTTTGGTAATTCAACTATTAAAAAATAATTAGCAGGATCAAGATAATCTTCTCCACTTTCATCTATTATTCTAATCATTTGATAAGACTCGGCTTTTAGATAAGGTATTGTTTGATATATTTTTCTAAGTTCTCAAGAAGCGGGGTAATTTTGATTGTTAATACATATAGCAATTTGGGGATAATTTGGCATATATTTAAGGAAAATTGCGATAATTTTCTTGTCGATGTAAAATTCTTACCAAGGTAACAACATCATTATTAATAGAGATACCAATTCGATAATCACCAACTCGAATGCGATAATGATTACTAGCTGTTTTGAGAAATTTTAAGTTATTAATGGACTGTAAATTATCAGCTTTTTCGATTTCTTCTATGACCAATTTTACTCGTTTTAACAAGTTAAAATCTTTAATCTTTTTTAAATCTTTAGCAAAACTTTTTATTCTGTTTTCATGATTCTTGATCTAAAATAGCGAAAATTGAATCTCGATCCACTAATTCGGTTTGTTCTCCTTCTTCAATAGCTTTTGATAAAGCAATATCTTCCCTTATTTCTACGAGTAAGGCCGAAAATTCCTCTTTATTTTCGTAAAAAAGTTCTAATATTGCTTTTTTAAAGGTTTCTTTAAGTTGAGTTTGATCTAAGGATAATCTTGACATAATAACCTCCATAACATAAATAAATTATAACTCAATTCCCATTTTCCCTGAAAAAAATTAACCGACTTTAGTAAACAATTTCTGGGCAATTTCGGGTAATTCAACTATTACAAAATAATTAGCAGGATCAAGATAATCTTCATCAGAATCATCGATAATTCTAATATAATTATCCCTAGCAGCCGCTTCATCGCGGTAATACTTGATAAACCTTTAATAAAGTTAAATCTTCACAATTTTTATGGTTAATACAAAGAACAAAATTGAGATGATTCATATAGCAAATACAATTTTCAAAGCTTCATTAATTTGTTCTATTATTTTTATTTCTAATTTACCTCGTATTTTAACTAATCTTAAACGATAATCAATCGGCCTTGTTTGTAAACAATCAGCAATAGATTTTTTTACTAATCCATTAACAGGAGAAGGAGTAATTTCAACATTAGTTTTAATCCTAACTTTTTTCTCACTCCATTCTGTTATTGGGACAACTTGAATTATAGGTACTCTCTCATTATAAGTATTATTAGTAACAATAATACAAGGGCGTATTTTACCAGTTTCTGATCCCTTTGTTGGATCAAGATTGACATCAATTATCATTCCTTTTTCTAATTTATTCATTCGACAAAATCCAATAATGCTGATTCAGTTAACTCTTGTAATTCCTTACTTTCTTGATAAATTTCTGCGTATAAATTAGCTGATTCTTCTAAATCTAACTCAAATTCTATCAATTTTTGATCGGATTTGTTTTCGATTATTTTGCTAAAAGATTGATAAAAATATTCTGAATTTTCGGCGAATATTTCTAACATCATTTCTCGGACTGTTTGTTTAAGTTGAGTTTGATCTAAGGACAATTTCGACATAATGACCTCCATAATATAAATAAATTATAACTCAATTCCTCTTTGATCCTGCTGGGTCATTATGAGTTATCAAGTTTAATTAATTATTTAAAAGGATTAATAATAGTAAGTTTATTATTAATAATTAAACCATCATGCATATCTTCTGAATAGAGAAAATTTGCGTTAGAAAAAGAAATAGAAAGCAACAATTAAACTATCCCAAAATGATAAGGAATAATTATTTCTCAGGTTAGATGCTGATTTAAGAATCTTAAGATTAAAAGAAATAATTTGATATTTCTCGTAAAAAGAATCAATTAATCTTCATAAGATTGCTTCATCAATTTTATATTTTTTAAGTAGATTGGAAGAAACTTCATTAATAACTTGTGTACTAATGACGATAGTTTTTTCCTGAATTAATTGTTTGGCTAAAATTCTTTTAGTCTCTTCTTTTTTATCAGTAGAAAAAGCAGACAGCCAAATATTAGAATCAATAAAACAAAGATTCTTATTTATTTCTGTCATAAATTTCCTCTCGTTTCATAAATTGTAAATCATCAACTTCTAGGGGATGTTCTAACAAATAGTCAATCATATTAAATTTAGATGGACCATTCTTATTAGCTTGATTTTGCACTTTAAAAGCAGCAATAATGTCCTGTAAATTTTCGATTTGTTCGGGTTTTAAATCGGAAACATCAATAGTTTTAATCATGGCAAAATTCTTCTTAATAATTAATTATTTTGATAATAACTCAATTTCCATTTTATCCCATTTTCCCTTAAGAAAATTAACCCACTTTAGTAAACAATTTTTGGGCAATTTCGGGTAATTCAACTATTACAAAATAACCTGTAGGATAAAGATAATCTTCTCCACTTTCATCTATTATTCTGATCATTTGATGAGATTCGGCTTTTAGGTCAGTTATTATTTGATATATTTTTCTAAGTTCTAAAGAAGCGGGATAATCTTGATTATTAATACAGATAGCGATTTTTTTTTCTTGGGGGTAATTTTCCATTTTCCTTACTCCAAAATAGTTTTAATTTTAAGTTCTTTTTTACCAATACCATGACATTCATACCAATGTAATTCAGCTTGAATGACAGTATTATCTGCTAATTTAATAGTAGCTATTCCTTTTAATTTTCTCCATCTTCCCTGACCATAAATTTTTTTAAGTCTCTCTAAATCTCGAATAGAATTATTAACAGCAATTATGTCAATATTAGTTATTTTACCAATTATTTCAAAGTTCAATCTAATTTTACCTCCATTTTCCCTAATTCCCCATTAATCCAATTAATTGCAGTTTCTTCATCGGTTTCGATGGCTTTTTCTACCCCTATTTTTGCAATTTCTAATAGTTGTTTTGATTGTTGAATAAATAAATTACTTTGCTGAATTTTATTTTTAATCTCATGTTGAGTATTAACATTAATTATCGGTAAAATTAAAGAGTTAAAACTATCTCGATTAATTGCCGTTAAAATTGTACCTGAACAACCTTGTTTTAGTTGTAATTGCATTAATTGCGATCGAAATAAAACTAATAAAGTTTCTGAATTAATAACCGATGAATCAAGAACATAAAAACCTGTAGAACAAATAGAATTATTCAATTGATGACCAATAATAGCGCATTTATCTAGTGATCCTTCTACTGATGAAATAATAACTTGATTTGTTTTGACTAATCGTCTTGCTCTTGATGGTAAATTACAACCATGATCTATTGTAGGTTCGTTAATTTGAGAATTACTATCAATATTAGATAATTCTATATATTTATATTGTTTATTGTCAGAAGGATTAAAGTTTTTATCATAAATTTTACAAGTTTTATTAAGTAAATTAAAACCATGTTTATATTGTTTAATTTTATCAATAACTTGATCATATTTAGGTTGATAATATTCTGCATCTAATCTCCCCGAAGCTAAAAAGGAAGCGGAAAAACTTTTTTCTGCGATGTTATCTTCGGTTGGTTGCCAATCTTTTAATCCTAATTCACTTAATAGTAATTCTTCAGATTGTTGGTAAATAATTTGACTTTTTTCCTTAATTTCATGAGATTCTCTAACTAAATTTTCAATTTGTTTTTGAAATAAATTAGAAAATTGGGGAATCAGAATATTTTTTAAATAATAAGGTGCAACTTCTGGTTGTAAACCACCATACATTCCCTTGTTAATTTGTTCTCTTCCATAATAAGTATTTAAAAAAACCGCCAAATAAGACTGATTAATTACTTGATTTCTCACAATAAAAACATGAGAAGAAGCAATCGTTGTTATATTTTCGTTAAAAACTAAGGTATCACCAAAATTAGCACCTGTTCTTGTTATTAAAACATCATTTTTTTTGATTAGATTTTTAGCTAAAATTTGTGCATCTTCCTCTGAAATAAAAACTTGAGTCGTTAAATCTACTTTTAAAGGACGAAGATTTTGAGTTCTAAAAAATAAAACACCTCCTTCTTCTATATATTCTCTTTTAATTTCGCTAGGATGTACAATTATAGGGTTAGTTTGATGAAATCTAATTGTATTAGGAATTAACCCAAATTTAGCGTCAATATCAAAGTATTTTTTCTTGAAAAATTCACTATCAAATCTAAAATTTAAGTTATTTTCTCTTACTATATTAAAGCTAAGTTCAATAGCTTCTAGCCTATCCATTAAAAGCTGATATTTAATATTATCAAAGGTAGGGGCGATCGCCTGATCACCCCTACAATCAAAAAAACTTAAACCCTCCTTTTTAGCAAACTCGATAAATGCTTCAGCAATCCCATCCTCGGTTAAACCTTCATGATTAAATAAATCATGGTCGACAATTAAATGACCGTGACCATCTAAAATGGCCTCATTATTAGCATTTTTGGCGTAAATTTTTTCCCCCGAATTATCCTTACCAGACTTTCTTTGGGTAGCAAAAAATATCTGATAATCTTCCACCTTTGGACATAATTTTTCATCCCATTTTTGTACTAATAAAACCGAAGTTTTAGTCCCCGTATGGGGTTTAAAAGTGTTACCATGCAGCCCAATAACTGCTAAAATTCGGCATTGTTCCGCGATATAATCCCGAATATATTTATCAGAAGAATTGTTAAATCTTCCTTGGGGTAAAACGATGGCCATTCGACCTCCGGGTTTAAGAAAATCTAAATTTCGCTCAATAAATAAAATATCTCGACCCATTTTGGTCTGTCTTTTTCCACCAGATTTAACTGATAAATCATACTTTTGAATTAACCTACTTTCCTTAATATCTCCAGCAAAAGGTGGATTGGCCATCAAAACATCAAAGTTAAATTCTTGATAACTTCCTTTGTCTTTTTGTAATTTTTTCAACCTCTTAAAACCGTTATTATAAACGTCATTCCATTGCTCCTGTTTTGTCCATTCATCCCACCTTTCAAAGTCCAATGTATTCAGGTGTAAAACATTAGTTTCACCATCTCCTGCAATAAGATTTAATGTTCGCGCAACCCTCACGGCTTTTTCATCAAAATCCAGCGCAAATACCTTATTTTCCACATATTGACGACAACGGTAGGGTTTATTTTCCAAACTAAATAAATGACTTGCTTCAAGGCCTTCATCGGTTAATATTTGTTTCCAAACGTGGAAAATAGTATGCACAGGAAAACCTGATGAACCAGCTGCTGTATCAATCATGTGTTCATCTTCCTTGGGATTAAGCATCTTGACACACATATCAATGACATAACGGGGGGTGAAAAATTGCCCTTTTTCCCCTTTACTACTCTTATTAATTAAATACTCAAAGGCTTCGTCAACAACGTCTAAATTCGAGTTAAATAACTTGACATTTTCTAAGGAAGAAATACACACGGATAAATGGGAAGGTGTGAGGGTAATTTTCGTATCTTCACTGAAAACTCCCTCCCATTTTTTTGTAGCTTGATCAAAGAGGTTTTGTATCTTGTTTTTTAGGGCAGTTTCCGTTTGTCCTGTATTTCTAAACTCTAATAAACGACTACTTTTATTACTTCCTTGACCGGATAACCATTCATCATAAAGTTTGGCAAAAATTAACTTAAAAATTTCTTCAAATACATCCACTCCTGCATTTGCTAAGACCTCATCTTCCATTTCTTCAATTAAAGTTTTGAGGGATTTTTTCTCATTAACTAATTTATCTTTTTTAATTAAATCTTCCAGGGTAAATTTCTCATTTAAAATATCGGCCAATGTCTGATTAACATTAGGAATATCCGTTAAATCTTCAAAATAATTGGGGTCTTTTCTTTGGTAATAGGAAATCTGCTCCCCATTTGTCCACACGGCGATCGGTGCTCCCGTAGCATTACAATAGGATTTAAGCTGCTCTTTTCCGTCCTTTAATTTGGGTTTTTTCAGTTCGATAATAATATAAGGAACGGTGGGACGATCCTGATCAAAGATTACGATATCGGCCTTCTTTTTTTCCCGACCAAATGATACCGAATATTCCACCTCCATCCTTTTAAAAGGATAACCATAACGCTGATTTAAGACCATTAAATATAATTGTTTAATGGCCTCTTCTGGTTTTAATTGAATCTCCTTATCTCTGACTAAACATTTGATATAAGGTAACTCATTTTTCGCTGTTTTCTTAATAAAAATAGACTGTTGAAAAGTCTCGATTTCTGAGGGCAAAAATTGAGACAATTTATAATCAGAATCCTTAAAAATATCGCTTAATTTCATAGTTTTTTACTCTTATTTTTCTTTCTCTATCGGTGGGCCATGCCCACCCTACTAAGCAATACTACCCCTTTTTTTCGCTTCTTTGTAGGATGTTCCCACATTTTTTAAGCCACTGCGAATCATTTGTTGTTCAAGTAGGTTAAAAAAGCTATGGCGATCTCTACTTCGGACCACGGCCATGTTGTGTGCTTCCGCCAAGGCTACGGGATAGCCATAACCCTTGTAAACTTGAGCCAACATAATACCTAAAGACTGTTCAAATAAAGTGGAATCTTCGGCCACCCAAGCGGGTAGCTCGATTCTAGCGATTTCATTGCCCACATTAACATAGCAAAAATAGACCCTTTGGGGCTCGTCATAATAGTCCAAAATGCGCAAATTACTGCGCCACAGAGCGCTTCTGTGCCCCGCTGGTAAGACACTCCCCCAAAGAGTAGTATCCCGGATGGGATGAATTAATTGACAAGGTTTATTTTCTTCCTCAGAATCGCGACAATTAACGATGCAATTGGGGAAATCGAACGTACAAGCAGGAAAACGCAGGAAATTCACCGCTTCGCGACTGCGAGATGCGCTTAAATAGCCCATCAGGGGAATCTTGCTGTTACGCAAATCTTCCCAAGCGGCCAAAATCGGCGGTAACAGTTGATCCTTTGCTTCGGAAACCAACTTGTCTAAAAACCAATAAATGAGAGAACCGTCAACCAAAGCTAAATTGGGGGTGTGATGGTGCGCACCTGGTGGTAAAACCCAACGAGTGGCCATTTCTGACAGCATTTGCGCTTCTAAAACGGTGCGACGATAGCCCATCCATTCCTCTGTCGAAATATTCCACGGTTGAGAAATATAAAGGTCTTCTGATTTATAATAAACTTCGGGAATACTATCTAATAAAGGATGCAAAGATTGCCCATAATGTAACATTACCCTGCCAATATTAATCAGATAACAATAGGTAATTTCATGGTGAGAAGGGGATATTTGTGAACCATCAGTGGCGAAAACAGTATGACTTTCTGGGGGCGAAGAAATGGGATAAGAAATATCAATTTCCTCCACCGGAGTTGCCGGTGCAAATATTAAATGTTCCCGCCATTGTTCCTGTATCTTTAGCCAGTGGCGCTGATTTTCTCCCGTTTCTTTTAATATTTGTTTCCCTTTAGTCAATCTTTTTTGAGAGGCGATCGCTTCTGCTTTTAAATGTTCACTAATAACGGGAATTTGTGTAGCTAATTTATTTATATCTAACATAAGGAATTTAGATAGTTAATAGTTGATAGTTAATAGTTAATAGTTGATAGTTGATAGTTGATAGTTAATAGTTAATAGTTGATAGTTGATAGTTGATAGTTAATAGTTGATAGTTGATAGTTGATAGTTGATAGTTGATAGTTGATAGTTGATAGTTGATAGTGGATAGTTAATAGTTGATAGTTAATAGTTAATAGTTGATAGTTGATAGTTGATAGTTGACAATTAACTATCCATGTTTTTATCAATAAGTAATTAGCAAAAATTTCTAATCTTATTGATTACAGTTATCAGCTATCAGCTATCAGTTATCAGTTATCAGTTATCAGTTAACAGTAGGGGTTAACGGCCGTTAACCCCTACATTGCCTAAAGGCGGTAGCTTGAAATAAGGAATATTTTTATTACTTCCCCCCTTTCTAGGGGGGGGTAGGGGGGTACATCATTATTATTCTCCCTTGAAAGGGGAGCCCTTACACCGCTTTTATGGTCAATTAAAATAACTGTCAACTAGCAACTAATTACTCGTCTTCGGCAAAAACAAAGCGATATAACTCATCGGGAGAAGGTTCAGGGCTTTTTTCTGCAAATTCCACGGCTTCGTTAATTACGTCTTGTATCTTTTTGTCAACGGCCGTCAATTCGGCTTCGGTGGCTAAACCTCTTTCGAGCATAAATTTAGTAAACATTTTGAGGGGGTCTCTTTGTGCCCAAAATTCCTTCTCCTCTTGATCCCGTAATTCATCAGGATCCGCGAGGGAATGGCCTCTAAAGCGATAGGTTAAGCATTCAATTAAAGTCGGACCTTCTCCAGCTCTGGCGCGGGCGATCGCCTTTTGAGCGGCTTCACGAACAGCTAAAACGTCCATACCATCGACTTCAACGCCTTCCATGCCAAAAACACTGGCTTTTTTGTAGATTTCAGGTTGGGAAGTTGATCTTTCATGGGCCATACCGATCGCCCATTTATTGTTTTCTACCACAAAAATAACCGGTAATTTCCAGAGTGCGGCCATATTCAAACACTCAAAAAATTGACCATTATTGCTAGTACCATCGCCAAAGAAAGAAACGGAGACGTGATCTGAATCTTGATAACCTAAAGCATCACGGCGATACTTGCTGGTAAAACCTGCGCCCAGAGCGACGGGGATTCCTTCACCAATGAAAGCATAACCACCTAATAGTTTATGTTCGGCGGAAAATAGGTGCATTGAGCCACCACGACCTTTACTGCAACCAGTGGATTTTCCGAATAGTTCCGCCATAACTTCCCGCGCGGGTACTCCTGTACTTAACGCATGAACGTGGTCACGATAGGTACTGGAAACGTAGTCATAACCCTGACGTAAAGACTTGATGACTCCGGTCGAAATGGCTTCTTGGCCGTTGTAAAGGTGAACAAAGCCAAACATACGGCCTCGATAATACATTTCGGCGCACTTATCTTCAAAAAAACGGCCTAAAACCATATCCTCGTATAAAATTAAGCCTTCTTCTTTGGTAATTTTTACGGAACTAGAATCAAATTTAGGTACAGTGCGCTCATTGCTTTTTACTGCGTTCATAACTATAATTACCTTATTCCCTTTCTCAATCAACACTTAAGCCATATTTAGCCTTGAGCAATTCTAGCAAAAAAGCAAACACGTTTAACAATTAACAATGAATAATTATTAACTTATTTCTTACTTATTACTTATTACTTCTTACTTCTTATTTCTCTTCTTCGGGGACTTTGGTTTTGAGATTGGTTAAAATTTTGCGCATATTACCAATGGCCTGGAATTGGGCTTGTTGGTTTTCTTGTTCTGGATTACTATTTTCGATACTTACTTCTGTTTGATAAGTTTTGGCTTTAGTTTTTGTCCCATAAGTAACGGGACTTTCCCCAATAATTGTGGTATCTGGGGGCAAAATGTCAAATTCTTCACTTAAGTAGGCGATGTCTAGCATTGATTGGACATTTGGGTTCAGATTACGTAAAAATAAACGACACCCTTGATCATTTGCTAAACGACGCAAGGCCACTAAGGTTGTCAGGCCAAAATGATTTATGTCATTGACCCCGTCTAGGTCAATGACCCACAATTTTTGTTTATTGCTTATTGCTGCAATTTTTTCGGTTTTCTGTTGTAAGGTTGTTGAACCTACTAAGTCTAATTTTCCTTTCGGTCTTAATACGATAGCCATAATTTTAAGTAAAAAGTAAAAAGTAAGAAAAAACCTATTTATTTGTCCTAGATTTACCCCACCTTGGGAAAGTGATCAACCTGGGCGTAACCACTGAAAATCAGGGTTTTTCCCTCGGTTTCTAAGCGATTTATTCTCATGGTAATACCATCAAGATTAAAACGATCTAAATCCACCATTTCATTTAAGATTTCCCCTAAAATATGGGTCAAAGTTCTCGATCGCTCTTGTAATGTTTCGGGAATTCCATCACTTAAAAATTCGATGTCATTGAAGACAACTCTCCTTCTTTTTACTACTCCCAGTGTACAAATTAAGGCGAGGGGAATTTGCTCGGCTGGTAATTTAGCCAAAGCGGACAGTTTTAGTTTATTATCGGCTAATAATTCTAGTTTGACATCGGTAAAGGAGACGGGTTGACCGGCCGAAATCGATTGTAAAGCAGGTAAATTAAGGTTTTCCAGTCGTTTTCTCACCAATTCGGCTTGAAATGAGTTGTTTAAGTCCGTTTCGGTTAATTTAACTAGGGCGATCGCCTGTGTTGGTTGTTTCAGGTCAAGTTGCCCTTTCATTACGGCACTAAAATCAAGAGAAACAGCATCGGTTTCAAAGGACATTTCTTCGGTGCGAAATTCTCGGCGAATCACTAAACCTTTACCCACCATTTTAAAACTATCGATACTCCCCTGTAAAAGCTTACTAGAGGGGTGACAACGCAGTTCCACCTTAACTGAGTCACTGTAGGTAAAAAGGCGGCGAATAGTGTTCGTTGCCACAGTATCAAGTAGTTTTTCTCCCCAGTCTTGACCATTTGTGTTACCAAAACCAATAAAGCCACCAAACATAAATAAAATCTTAATTTAGCTATACGTCTTTTTACTTTGTAACAAAATATTAAGTTAATTGCAATTTTGGTGAAACAGAATTTCTAATGAATCTAGTTACAAAACTTTATAAATTTCGTGTAGTATTGTAAACTACCCAAAGAATCAGGATTATTGGAGTAGAGATAAATATATGACTATGGGGGGAACAGCCCTGGTAAAACAGTATCTTCAACCGGAAGGAGGATGGAATCCTAACGTATTGATGAGTTTAGCAGGGATTGGGTTAATTTTCACGTCAACCTGTGGTTATTTTCTCTGGGGTTGGTTAGATTGGTATTGCTTTTCTATGAATGTACTGGCTTTACATTTAGCGGGTACAGTGATTCATGATGCCTCTCATAATAGCGCCCACAGTAATCGTATTATAAATGCTATTTTAGGTCATGTCAGCGCTTTAATGTTAGGTTTTGCGTTTCCTGTTTTTACTAGGGTACATTTGCAACATCATTCCCATGTCAATGACCCGGAAAATGACCCGGATCATTTTGTTTCCACCGGTGGACCTTTGTGGTTAATTGCAGCCCGTTTTTTTTACCATGAAATCTTCTTTTTTAAACGTCGTTTATGGCGCAAATATGAGTTATTAGAATGGTTTTTAAGCAGATTATTTTTAATTACCATTGTTGCTGTAGCTATTAATTATGATTTCATTGGTTATGTAATGAATTTTTGGTTTGTACCTGCTTTAGTTGTGGGTATTGCTTTGGGTTTATTTTTCGATTATTTACCCCATCGTCCTTTTCAGGAACGTAATCGCTGGAAAAATGCGAGGGTTTATCCGGGAAAAGTTTTAAACCTACTTATATTAGGGCAAAATTATCATTTAGTTCACCATCTTTGGCCTTCTATTCCTTGGTATCGATATCAACCTGCTTATTATGCTGCTAAACCCGTTTTAGATGCTAAAGGTTGTGATCAATCTTTGGGTTTATTGGAAGGTAAAAATTTCTGGAATTTCCTTTATGATGTCTTGATTGGAATTAGATTTCATCCTGAAAAATCAGAGGAAACTATCAGTAATTAATTCTTAAATTGGGGAATTACTTATTAAATAATTCCCTGTTTAAGTTACTTAAATTTATAATTAACTATCCAAATTTTATGATTAACCATAAAGAATGAATTACTTAAGTAGATAAATCTAATTAAATATCAGTTTGTAGTATCGCATTTTTAGTTGACATTTGGTCTCTTTTTTCCCCCCTCTCCCTTTGGGATGAGGGGGGTTGGGGGGTGAGGGCATATAACACTTAATCAGAAAATGCTGTACCCTCAGCGGTTAAATTCATTAATAATGAAGGCTAAAGCCTTCACTACAAAAAAATCATTTTATATTTAATTATAACGACCTACTTAGCCTTTTTTTAGCAAAAGATAATCGTGATTAGGTAAGTAGAAAAGTGTTAAGTTAATCCTAATTTTTTAGGAATCATTTAACACTTTATTTGTGAAAATTTTTCAATTAATAATTAAATTATTTTTTTTCTTCGGGAAAAACCTCGTGAAATTCATCCATTAACTCGTCTAATTCTTCTAAAGCTTGATTAACATCAATGCGTAAATTGCCTAAATTTGGCTTTTCTAAAAGTTCGATTAGGAAATTTTTTTTACTTTCTATTTCAATTACTTGAGTTTTAAGAGTTGTTTTATCCATGGTTTAATCATCCTCAAAAGTTTAATTTATTTTAGCGCAAAAAAGGATATTCATTATCATCGGTCGATTTTTTTTTGAGCACTTCTTGGATAAATTTTTTCATAGCTACATCTCGATTTTTCATAAAACTTGACCAAAATCCAGGTTGAAATTCATCCATGGTTTTTGCTAAAGCCCAAACATCGATTGCTAATACATTATATAGGTTTTCATCCGCTTGTTTTAACAATCTAAGCTCCTCATCAATGCTCTTTTTAGATTTTCTTTTTTCTTTTTGATTATCTAGATCATCCATGATGGTAATAAAATTTATTTTAAGACTTTCTTTATCATAAGAGACGATCAAAAAAAGAGCTACATTTTAGGCGTTGCACCTATGCAAGATGATTTGATATTTATTTTCAATGTAGGGGTAGGACTTGTCCCTACCCTATCAGCGTTTCGGGGGCAACCACAAGGGATTGCCCCTACAATTTCATCTCAGAGTCATGCAACGCCACATTTTATCTTACCAAATTGCCTTACCCGTATCTTCATCAAATAAATGAATTTTATCGAGGTTTATCTCTAAGTAAATTATCTCTTGGGTTTTAATAACAATATCCGGTGCAATACGTACTTGTAAGCTTATTTGCTCTTGTTTGATTAAATTAGCTGTTATATATGTATCATTCCCTAATGCTTCGATAAAATTAATTTTTACGGGGATATTTTCTGGACTTGGGACACTAATTTTAAAGTCTTCGGGACGAATACCTAATAATATTAATTGGCTTTCATATCTCTTTAAATATTCTTGCCATTTCTCCGGTATTTTAAAACTAAATTCAGGGTTAATTAATTGGGGTTGCTTTACTTTAATGGGAAGGAAATTCATGGTGGGTGAACCAACAAATTCCGCCACAAATTTATTCACTGGTTTATTGTATATTTCCAGGGGTCTTCCTATTTGTTGAATTTGCCCCTGGTTCATTACTGCTATGCGATCGCCCATGGTCATTGCTTCAGTTTGGTCGTGAGTAACATAGATAGTTGTTGTGCCTAATTGTCGTTGTAATTTTACTATTTCACTGCGGGTTTGGGTCCTTAATTTGGCATCTAAATTAGATAAGGGTTCATCCATCAAAAATACTTGGGGATTTCTGGCGATCGCCCTTCCTAAAGCCACCCTTTGTCGTTGGCCTCCTGACAATTGTTTAGGCAATCTTTTTAGCAAATTTTCTATCTGTAATAATTCAGCGACATTAGTAACTTTTTGGTTAATTATTTTCTCAGATTCTGTTAAATATTGTAAAGAAGATGGTAATTTTTTCGTAAAATATGTTAATATTTTTTGCACCTTAGTATCATTATTTTTGCCCATTCTACGGAGGCCAAAAGCAATATTATCATAAACAGTTAAATGGGGATAAAGGGCATAATTTTGAAAAACCATGGCGATATCTCGTTCTTTGGGGGGCAAATTATTAACCAATTTTTCCCCGACCGAAATATCACCTCCGGTTAAAGATTCTAAACCAGCAATTATTCTTAAAAGGGTACTTTTTCCACATCCAGAAGGACCAACTAAAACCATAAATTCGCCATCTTCTATGGTTAAATTAATCTGACGTAATACATTAACAGTAGTAACATTTTTATTATTACTAGGAAAACTTTTATAAACTTTATCTATAACAACTTTTGCCATAATTTTTATTAGTTATTAATATATAAGACCCTCACCCCAACCCCTCCCCCACAGGGAGAAGGGAGTTATTAATTAATAACGAACACGGGGATCAAGGAAAGAATAAGTAAGATCAGCAAGGAGATTAAATATTACAATTAGGATAGCATAAATGCAGGCGATCGCCATAATTACAGGGGTATCACTGCGATAAATTGATTCGATTAGCAAAGCACCAATTCCGGGTATTCTGAACACTTGTTCAGTAACTAAAGCACCGGTAAAAATGCTAGGAATTTCGATGGCAATTAATGTTACCACAGGAATTAACGCATTACGCAAAATATGTTTTTTCAACACAGAAAAACTAGACAAACCTTTAGCGTAAGCAGTTTTTACATATTCTTGGTTAATTTCTTCAAGCAGCGAAGAACGCACAAAACGCATTAAAATTGCAGATTGATATAAAGCTAACACAGAAATGGGCATAATCGACTGTTTGATCTGGTCAATAAAACTGGTAAAATCTGTTACTTTGAGAGTGCTATTATAGATAAAAGGAAACCAATTTAACTTAACACTAAAGATAATTATAAATAATAAACCAGTGAAAAAAGTAGGTAAAGAAAACCCTAAAAAAGCGAAAGTTGTAACCAAATTATCGAGAAAAGAATAGCGTTTAACCGCAGAAATTACTCCCAAAGGAAAAGCGATCAAAACAGATAAAATATAAGAAATTCCTACTACTAATAAAGTGGTCGGTAAGCGTTGCAAAATCAGATCAAAAACCGGACTTCTGCTAGTAAAAGAATAACCTAAATCACCCTTAATAAAAGCAAAAAACCACTTAAAATAACGGATATAAATAGGTTGATCTAAACCGAGGGATTTGCGAATATTTTCGCGAACTTCTGGGGTAATTGAAGGATTAGTAGCAAATTCTCCCATGGGATCACCAGGAGCTAAAGCTAGGATGGTAAAAATAACAATACTAATAGCAATTAAAGTAGGAATAGAGCTTAAAATGCGTTTAAAAAAGTGTTTTAACATGAGAAATAAGGTTAGTTTAAAAATAAGTTTACCTTATTATTGAGAGCAAAAATCGGATTTCTGATAAATAAAAACAAGAATAATTAAGAAATCCGATTTTTAAAATGTCAAAAATCGGATTTCTGATAAATATTTAGATTAAGTAAAATAGGATAAATTAAGAAATCCGATTTTTTTAACCCAACCATTAATATTTAGGTAAAGGAATATTATCACCCAAATCAAAAGCAGTTTCTAACCATAATTCTCGCGCTTCATTAATATTTTTTATTGTTTCTTCAATGGCTTCACCTTGAGTAAGACAACCGGGTAAATCCTGAATTTCGGCCACATATCCACCATCAGGATCTGGATAAAGAGTAATCGGATATTGGACACTAAAATAATTTTCGCACTTCATTATTATTCTCCTTTAAAATAGATTAATAATTTAATCATGATAATACTTGGTAGGGTGGGCAAAATTATTAATAATTAATTGCTATATTTTAAATATAAATTTTTTGCCCACCTTACAATTAATTCTTAACTTTTTAAAAAGTTGAAATCTTTAATATTTGTCTTAAAATTCTCTTTTAGTGAATTAAAAAGAATTTCATCTAAAAACATTTCAATTTCTTCTTGACTTTCAGAAGTTTGAGTAAAGGTCATTTTTTCGTTGCCAGATTCCATTATTATTTCTTCCTTAACAACAATTTTACGATAAATACGAGTTAGAACTGATCTTTTCTTTAAATTCAAAATACCATGATTTTCATTAGAATCTGAATTACTTTTTAGCTTAGATATGATGAATTCCCATGCATATCCAATCAATTCTAAAGGTATTCTAATTACAAAAAATAGATAATAAACAACTATTATTATAGCTAGAAAAATCTCTATCAAAAGAATAAATATAAACCAAATAAATTTTCCCAATCCTTGCATGATAACTAAAAAAAATTCTTTACATTTTCCTAATCCTTGCATGATAGAAACAATTTTAAGTTCCCTAATTTGTTCCCATAACCCCTGAAAAATTTTCCTGATAACCAGTCCTAATAAAAAGACTAAAATTGAAATAAAAAGAACCAAACTTGTTGGTTCTTCAGTTGTAGGATCAATGATCGGAATATTGTAAAATGTATCGGCTATATAACCAACATACAAATAGACAAAGACAAAACCTAAAAAATTCTTAAACCAATTTGTAAAATTTTCCTGTGACATTTTCAAAACCTTCCTTTGAATAATCAATATATCAATAGCAAGCATAATCTTTATGAAAAAAAAAACAAGTGTTTTTAACAAAAATTAATATTAATAAATCTTATGTATTTGTCATGGCAATATAAAGATGGAATATAGTTGATATAATGGTTTAAAGAAAAGCAAATTTTAATTAATAAAGAGGTGAAAAATTATATTGAAAATTAAAATATTACAAGATGATCAATCCTATACATTTCGCTCCTATTTTGAATTATCCTACGAAGCTGAGGAAATTTTAGCAGAGTTTGGTTATTTATTAGTAAAATCCCATTTATCTTTGCCAAAAACTAACAAAAATTTAGATAATTTATTGACAATAAAAGAGAAAATCAATGAGATATTACCCTTAATTAGTTTAAGCAATGAAACAGCGAGAAGGGAAACATTAGTCGCTCCTATTTTGTTAGAAATTATCCGTTATTGCCAATGTAAATTAAAAATTGAATACCCTTTAAAAGTTAATAATTGGTTACAAGGTAAGCTAGATTATTTATTGCGTTCAAAGAATGATTTACTAATAATTGAGGCCAAAAATGACGATTTAACCCGAGGATTTACCCAACTTGCTGTCGAGTTAATTGCATTAGCTGAAATAGAAGAACAAGATATCTTTTATGGTGCTGTTACCATGGGAGATATTTGGAGATTTGGCAAATTAGATCGGCAAAAAAAAGAGATTACACAGGATATTAATTTATTTAAAATACCTGATGAATTAATGGAATTAGGATGTATTTTAGTGGGTATTTTAGAGGAAAAATATTAAGTTTATATAGCAATCATATCTTCGTTGTGTAGAGACGTTGCATGCAACGTCTCTACAGAAATCATTTAGGAATGCTATATTTAAGTTTATAGCATTTTTAGTTGATATTTTGCCTCTTTTCCCCCTCTCCCTTTGGGATGAGGGGGGTAGGGGGGTGAGGGGTTCTATCTCATTTAATCAGAAACTGCTATAACAATTAACTTAAACCTGCTTCCCTAAAAATATCGCCAACTGTGATGTTAAAATCTGGTAAATAATCATTATTTAAACTATCATTATTGCGTTTAGTTTGTGGAGGTTGATCTGGATAAAATACAGTGATACTTTTTGCCTTAGAATCCACTAACCAAACTCGATTAACACCCGCTTTTAAATAATCAGTGGCTTTTTCAGCTAAATCGCCAAAAGATTGTCCTGGAGAGATAATTTCAATGACTAATTCTGGGGGAAAAGGACAGGCTTCATCCTCAAATCTTTCGGGAGGCAATCTATCATTAGAAATATAAAGTAAATCTGGAACAGGAATCCAATCTTTGCCATTTCTTTTGAGAGTAACGGACCATTCTAAACCGACTTCTCCGTTATTTTTACACCAATTTTTTAACAAAATACAGAAAGTTATCGCCAAACGGGAATGAAATCTTTTTGGTGACATTTTAGTAATGGCTTCTCCTTCGATTAATTCACAAATAAAATGCCCTTTGGGAGCGTCTAAAAATTGTTGCAAAGTTAGTTTTTCTGTGGTAATCATTATTATTTTTCCTTTATAAACTGATAATTGTTATATAATTCCCCCCCCTTAATAAACTGGGTTAAGGGAATCATAATTTATTGCAATTTCCACTCAGCAATATTCCAAGTATTAAGGTCCCAAGGTGTTAAATTTATTCCAGTAATTCTATTACTAAAACCCACGGTTTCTGCGCGATGAATTAAGGGAATTACGGCGATTTCATTTACTAACATATCGTTCATTTTAATAAATAATTGGGCTCGTTTTTCTGGGTTTAATTCGGTAGTTGATTGTTGCCATAAATTATCGTATTCTGGGTTACAATAACGGCCAACATTTAAACCATTCCAGTTATTACTTTTTTGCGGAATATCAAGGCAAGTAAAGCGTTTCAGATAGTTAGTGGGGTCTGGATTTGTGTTACCTGTGGTGTACATTTGTAAGTCGGCGTAGAAATGTTCAATGGTGTCGTTATTGGCAGGATCACTACTGAAAAAGATGCTAGGGTCAATACTTTTTAATTCCACTCCGATCCCAATTTTTTGTAATCCTTGTTTAATAATTTCTTGGGTTTTTTGTCTTAAAGGATTAACGGAACTTTGGAATAAAATTTGCATTTCTACGCCGTTTTTATCCCTAATTCCATTATTATTGCTATCCTTCCAACCAGCATTATCTAACAATTCTACCGCTTTATTTGGGTTAAATTCATAGCTCGTATTCGGGGAATTATATTGACTTGGTGCAACTAACATATTAACAGTAGCTTGACCAGTTTTTCCATAAAGTTGCTGGGCAATTAAATCCCGATCTATTGCTAATGATAAGGCCTCTCTAACTGTTTTATCCTTCAAGAAGGGATGGGGATTTTTAAAACTCGATTTTTCACCATCAGAAGTGGCTAAATTTGGGTCAGTTTGGTTAAGAAAAATTTGCTCACTTAAAGAACTAAAATTAGCGACTACTTTTCCCTTTCCTGCTGTTTCTAATTCCGTTAAAATTTTGGCTTCAACTTGTAAGTTATAAGCGTAATCTGCATCTCCTGTTTGTAAGACTGCTCTAGCGGCCGACGGTGCGTCTCCTCCTCCTTTTAATTCGATGCGTTTAAAGGCTACTTTCGTAGCTTCTCTAAAGTTAGGATTAGGTTCATAAATAACAGTATCTCCCGGTTTAAATTCTACTACTTTATATGGACCAGTACCAATGGGAATAAGGTTTGCAGGTGCTGATCTTGCATTTTCACCGTTATATTTTTCATAAATATGTTTAGGTAAAATCTGCCCTTCTGTACCAACAAATACTAAAAACCAAGCGGGATTAACTTGTTTAAAACTAATCTTAACTGTTTGGTCATTTAAGGCTTCTACTTTCTCAATTATTTGATAACTTCCGGCGGTAGTTGACGCTACTTTTTGATTACTAATAAACTGATGGGTAAAGACAATATCATTAGCTGTAAAAGGTGTACCATCAGACCATTTTACTCCCGATTTAAGCTTCCATGTTACTGATTTTCCATCGGGAGCTAAACCACCATTTTCTAATGTCGGTATTTCCGATGCCAAAAATAACACTAATTCCCCATTTTTATCAAAACTGGCTAAAGGTTCTAAAGTGATTCTACTTGCTTCAGAATCTTTAAAACCGGTGGAAAGATGGGGATTTAAAATGGTTGGAGCTTGCCAATATAATAGCTTTAAAGTGTCATTATTAACCGGATTTGTTACCTCAGTTTTTTGAGAGTTACAACCTGATAAAATTAAGGGAGTTGATAATGATAATAGACAAAAAGCCAGACTTAAATAATTATTAATTTTAATCATAAAAAGTAAGATTATAAAATCGAAATTAAATTATATCACATTAGTTCGTTGTTGCGCTTTAGCCCATGGATAACGTTAAAGCACAATAACAATTGAACAAATTTAATAATTATTAATAATTAGGTGGTCATAATTATTAGTAAAAATGACAAATTATAATTCGACTTCGTCATTAATTGAGGAAGCGCTAAAGCGCAACTACAAACCTTTATTCATTATTTCTATTTATTTCGGTAGGTTTTTCTAAATCTTTTTGACAATATAAATTATGACCTTTTATGGTGACAGAATTTTCTTTTAAATATTTTCTCCATCCCCTTAAATGACTAATTTTTCTCTGATCTTCTAATAATCCTAACTGTTTTTCTCGATCCGTTAATTTTTTAAATACTTCGTAAAGATGATATTTTGGGGTAACTAAACTATCTTTTTCATGCAGAATTGGTGGGTTATCATCATTTTCAAAATCCCGATAAACTACCCTTAATTCTGTTAGGTCAACTTGCATACTTGTATGTAATTTTGGGTGTGCTTCGGTGTCAAAATTGGGATAATATAAATAGGAAATTTTCGCTTGTTTGAGATTAAATCTAATTACGTTGGCTTGTTCTAAAGTTCCAATTCCCCGAGAGGCACATCCTTCGTATAAGCGGAGCATGGGGTCTAAATCTTCAAGGGCGCTGGTGTGTATCCAAAATGAGTCTAAACGTTGACTACCGATCGCACTTTCGGCGCAATAATCGGCGATATTTTCAAAATCCCGCAAACTCAACAGCATCAAGTCTGCCAAGGCGCAAGCTTCCCTATAATTGCTAAAAAGAGCCTTAATATCTTCTCTGACTTGACGAGGAAGTTGTCTCATGGTGGGGCGTTCTGAAAAATTAGCCAATGCCAAATAAATGAGTATTTCGTCTCGCCGTTTGTTGGCGATGGCCTGCCAATCTTCGGGATTAGTAGATTTTAAGATTAGGTGAAAAGCATATTTAAAACTACGAAAAGATTGTTTAATTTCCAGTTCATTTTCTAATGGTAATTCCCCGTTAACTGGAAGTCGGCCACGTTCGCTAAAAAAGGTCATTAAAGGTGTTAACATAACCTCATATTCCTCGAAATTCCGGTTAAGAATTTGGGGCAAATATGAGCGAGAATGAAAACGATTAATGCGAAAATTCTCCTTGTCTTCATCATTTTTAAACACAAAATAAATCCCCAATCCAACAGGTATTGAATCCACTTCTAAAACCTGATCAATATAATTTTTCAATTCCTCTTGTTGATAATATTTCTGAAAAGTATTGCGATTAGTGATTACACCATCACTATAAACAATTAAGCCATAATTACTATCATTAATTAACACTTGTGCCGCTACAATTAACACTTTTTCCGTCAATTGCCAAGCTTGAATTAAAGCTAATCTTCGCTCGCCCAAGTCTTCAATAACATTAAGAATATAACCAAGATTAACAATATCTGCCTTATTTTTCGGGTTATGTGGACAATAATAGGGGTCCCATCCTGTTGATTTCACTCCTACTGCATGGATGCGCTCAATATCTCCACCATAACCGCAACCATAGTCAAAAAAAGTCGATTCTGGGGTAATGATACCAGCTTCTAGGGCTAAAGCCACGGGACGAGACAATTCAGTGCGTTTGATGGCTGCTTTGTGACGTTCAATTGTCACCAAACTTTGACCGGAGCAGGATGGATCAATGTGGCAAACTAAAGCCTGATCAACAAAAGCTATTTTCTGTTGAGTTAATACTTGTTTCCAGCCTTTTTGAAACCCAATTAAAGAGGTTTTATCTAATAATCCTAACAACAATTCACACTTAGTTAAATGGGCAAAAATTGGAAATAAATGATAATCAGAAGTAACAAAAGTTTCCTTACGATGAAGAATCGGAGGATTATCACGATCTTCATATTTGACTAATTTTGCTGTGCCATTTTCGAGATCAATAATAATACTTTGCTGTAGGAAAGGATGAGGATTTTTGTCAAAATTTGGATAAAATAAATAGGATATTTTGGGTTGATCTAAATGCAGTTTTATCAGGTTTGCTGATTCAATTTCATCGCTGAAAAAATGAGCTTGTTTTTCGTAGTTTTGCAAGATAGGATCAAGGAAGATTAAAGCCGAAATATGAACATAAAGAGCATTCGGTAAATGTTTACCTACTTTACTTTTTTTTGCCAATTCAACTATTTGTTTAAATTCATCCGAATCTTGACTAATATTTTCGCTCACTTTTTTAACTCAAAACTCATAGTTTTAATTTTAACTAATTTTTTCACTAAGTTATAATACAAATTGTTAATTTTTATGAATTTTTTTTACTCACGCAAAGACGCAAAGTCGCAAAGAAGGTTATGGTTAAGGTTCGTTGTTGCGCTTTAGCGCACTCTTAGCGCTAAAGCGCAACAACAAACCTAGTTAAATAGTTTTATTAATAGGTTGTATTTTTGTATTTTTATGATGAAAAAAAAAGGTTTTGTTATTATTTTAGTTGGTTTTTTACTAACTTTTAGTTTGACTATTTTTCGTTTTAATTCTGTTAGTTTAGCTGATAAAAATCAGGAAATTCGCGGGGTTTGGTTAACTAATGTTGATAGTGAGGTTTTGTTATCAAAAAAGAATATTCAACAAGCTATTGATAAACTGGTAAAACTTAATATTAACACGATTTATCCCACTGTTTGGCAAGGTGGTTATACTCTTTTTCCTAGTAAAATTGCCAATGAAACTTTCGGGGTTTCGATTTTTCCTGAAAAGGGTTTACAAAATCGCGATATGTTACGAGAAATTATTGATTATGGCCATAAAAAAGGACTGAGGGTTATTCCTTGGTTTGAATTTGGATTCATGACTAATAATGGTTCGGAATTAGCGACAATTCACCCAGATTGGTTAACTAATCGTTTAGATGGTACAACTGTTAAAAAGGAGGGAGTTGAGGAAAGAGTTTGGTTAAATCCTTTTCTTCCAGATGTGCAGAATTTTATCCTACAATTAATTACTGAAATTGTTAGTAATTATGATATAGATGGAATCCAATTTGACGATCATTTTGGTCTTCCTTCTGAGTTTGGTTATGATAATTTTACCGTTTCTCTATATCAAAAGGAGTTAAAAGGTTTATCTCCTTCCAATGATTCTCAGGAAACTTTTTGGGTTAGATGGAGAGCTGATAAAATAAATCAATTTGTGGCCAAAATGTTTACAACGGTGAAAAATATTAACAGTAATTGTCTCATTTCTTTGTCACCTAATCCCCTCCATTTTGCTTTACCTGCCTATTTACAGGATTGGTTTACTTGGGAAAGAAAAGGTTACATAGAAGAAATAATCTTACAAGTTTATCGACCAGATATTGATAGATTTATTATGGAATTAGAACGCACTGAAGTGGAATTGGCGAAAAGTCATATACCAGTGGTGATCGGTATTTTAACGGGGTTAAAAAATAACGGGGTTTCCTTAGAGCAAATTGAATCTCAAATTCAGGAAACACGGAAAAGAAATTTTGCAGGAGTGTCATTCTTTTTCTATGAAAGTATCTGGAATTGGGGCAAAGAATCCCCCTTAATTCGAGAAAATACCTTGCAAAGAATCTTAAAAAGTTAATCAGTAGAGTGGGCAATTATTAAAATTTAATTGTTATAACATATCAGATTTATAATTGCTCAATCTACCGAATAGTAAGTATTTTAAGATGGTAATTTAATGAGAGGTTGTGTAATAATTTTTCGGTTTCTAGTTACCTGTTTTTTTCGTAAATCTTCACAAATTGCGTGTAAATTATAATTAAAAGATCTAGCGTGTTCTTCTCTAATTTGCTCAATTTCTTCTAATACTTGATCTTTCCACATAATTAATTCCCCATTAGTTCATAAGGTGTGCAAATTGTTGGTAATTCAGCTCCAGATTCCCTACTAATTTGTGATAGTTTTTTCTGGATTTGTGCATTGGCAATATGTTTACAATTCCATGTTAACAAATAATCTACTTGGTAAAAAGTAGCTAAGGCAATGTGTAAAGCGTCATCGGCAGCTTTGGGAGGAAGATTACTTTTGATCAGAAACTCTCTAGCTAATTCTTCTACGGTTTCATTGACTTCAAGTAAGGGTAAATTATTCAGTAAATTAAGTCGTTTAATCGCTATTTCTTGGTCTCCTCTGGCTACTTCTTCTAACACAACTTCAGAAATATATAGTACAAAATTTTGACGACGAGTATCCCACCAATTTTGTGTAATTAATGCATTAGAAGCAGTAATCAGATTTGCACTTGGTCTAATTGTTAAATAACCAATAATACTGGTGTCAAGATACAAACTTTCAATCATTATTAAATACTTAAAAACTTCTTTATTATTGTATTATATCATGCTTACAAACAAAAGATATCCCTTAATTATGATAAAAAATTATTAACAGTAAGATGGGTAATTAAGATTTAATTAGGAGGTCTTAGACAAGTTTTAAAATCGGATTTTTGACCACAAATTAAGGTAATTTACCACAAAAAGAATTTCGAGGTTATAGCGAGCGTTTCCTGAATTGAATTAAGATACAGGAATTAGTTTCGCTTAGTAAACGACCTTTGTTAGCCTTTTAATTCATTAACAAGTATTGTTGTCAATACAATAGTGCTAAAGTTCAACAAAGAATTAGGAATTATGTTCTTCAGAACAACAATGATCGGGTAAGACTCGATGGGGTAAGCCATGGGCGATTAAGTCAATGGGGCATTGGTAGGTTTGTTCTAACATTTCTTTGGTGATTAATCGGTCTCCGTGATAAAATAATCGTCGATTTAAACATCCAACTGTTTTTACATAGCTAGAAATTGCCCCCATATCGTGGGAAATCATGACAATTGTTAGGTGTTTATTTAATTCTTGTAATAACTCATAAATGCTGGCGCTACCGTGAGGATCAACGCTGGCGGTTGGCTCATCTAATAATAATATTTGCGGTTGGGTAACTAAGGCCCGCGCGATGTAAACTCGTTGTCTTTGTCCCCCAGAAAGCTCACCAATGGGACGTTTGCGCAAATGTAACATTTCTACTTTTTCTAATATTTCAGCGATTAATTTATCGTCTTTTCGGTCGTATCTTTGCCACCAATTTCTGTTACCAAGTCGCCCCATTTTTACCACTTCCCAAACGCTAATGGGAAAGTTGCGATCGCATTCCATACTTTGCGGCACATAACCGATATTCCTCCTACCTTTAAGCACATTTCTCCCCATAATTAATATTTCACCATAATTAGGGGTAATTAAGCCTAATAAGACCTTAATTAAGGTAGTTTTTCCGCCGCCATTCGGACCAATTATGCCAATAAAATCATGTTTTTTTACTGATAAATTAATATCTTCTAATACTGATTGTTTATCATAACCAGCCCACAAATTTTTGATATTTATTACTTCGGCTAAATTATCTTGATTAAAATTAATTTGCTGCTCAATTTTATTGGTAAGTTGCATGGGTTTACTCCGGAAATTTAATTAAACTTTTAATAGTTATTTTGTCGTTAAACTTTGATACATTTTATCAGCTGTTTCTCTCATATTTTCTAACCAATTAGGAGCAAGAGGATTAATTAATAAGACTTCTGCACCTATCTGTTTAGCAAGACTTTCAGCCGTTGCTGTATTAAATTCTGGGTCGGTAAATACCACTTTAATATTTTCCTCTCTTCCTTCTTTAATCAGATTTGCTAATTCCTGGGGACTTGGTTCTTTGCCATCCACTTCCATGGCAATCATTTCTAAGTTATAATCCTTAGCAAAGTAACCCCAATTGGGATGAAACACCATGAATTTTCGATTAGTTAAACCGTCAAACTTGTCAGTTATTTCTTGATCTAATTTTTCGATATCTGCGATAAAATTTTCTAGGTTCTGACGATATTCCACCACATTTTTGGGATCAATTTTTTCCAAGGTTTCATAAATAGTATTAGCCTGATTTTTTACCAGTTTTGGTGATAACCAAATGTGCGGATCTAAGCTTTCTTCTTGATGATTTTCCCCTTTTTCTTCTCCCTCATGATGATGACCTTTCATTGGTTGTAATTCTATTCCTTTGCTGGTGTCAACAATTAACAAGTTTTGATTAGCTGTACTAATTCGCTGAGACCATGTTTTCTCAAAGGGCAACTGACCGATGGAGAAATATACTTTTGAGTTGGCGAGCGATCGCAACTGTTCGGGTTTTGGTTCATATAACTCATGATTGGCACCGGGCAAAACCATGATATTAACCGCAACACGATCGCCTCCAATACGTTCCACAAAATATTGTTGTGGAACAATGCTGACTGTGACCTCCAACTTTGAGGGTTCGGTTACTTCCTTGACTGGGGTTGGTTTTTGACATCCTCCTAAACCGATTAATCCTATTGACAGAGCGATCATTGTTACTGTAATTTTTCTCATCTTAATAGCGACATAATGATTATGATTATCATTTTACAGGAAAAAGTTAACACTGGAGTGTTTAACTTTTAGTTTAAGCTACTTAATTTGCGCTCCTCTAGCCAATAAACTTGCTTTTAAACTATCAGAAATACCTGGATTATTAGCAAAGATAGCATTTTCTAAATTAGCACTACTAAAATTAGTATTAATGAGGTTAGTTTCTGTTAGAATAGCACCGGTAAGATTAGCACCAATAAGATTAACTAAAGCCAAACTAGCACAATGAAAATCAGCATAACTGAGGTTCGAATTTTCCAAAAAAGCACCACTTAAATCGGCTCCGGAGAGTTTAGCATGGCTTAAATTACTATCGCTTAAATCAGTATCAGTAAGCACTGCTCCTCTGAGATTAATGTATTCTAAATTAGTTCCACTTAAGTCAAGTCCACTTAAATTAGTCGCTAAAAAATTCGCTCCTGCAAAATCTTGACAAGGATTTAAACCAGCCAAATCTGCTAATTCTAATAAATTATTTGTGGTTGCAGTACAAATTTTAGTGATAACTTCCTGTACCTTATTTTCGTTATTTTGTTCAGGAATATTCTCGTTAGAAGTGACATTTTCTGAGCCAATTTTACTGTAACTTAGATAAGGTTGAAAACGATTTTCTAACAAAAATAGAGCGATTTTTCGATCTAAAATACCATGTTTATTGGGAGTAATATCATGTTTCCATAAACCTTCAGCATCGGTAAGGGAAATATTAACCAAAGATGGCTTAAAAGTAGCTGTCAAGGAACAAGGATTATTAGTAAGATTAAGAGTTCCCAATTTTACTTTATTTAAACTCGACTTTAAGACGGTTATTTCTTTACCAGTAAAGTAATAACTTAGATGATCGGGTGAAACATCAATCTGAAAATCATCATGGACAATTAAATAATTTTGGGAAAAAATACAGTTTGATAAAGTTAATTTTAATTCGCCACCTTTGAGACCAAACTTAACACGGCCTCCGCATAAATCTGTCCATTGTTCATTAAATTTCATGGTCAAATATAGGTCAAGTATCTGTTCATCTTTTGTCTGTATTTCTAATTCTAAAAAGACACAATCAGGATAAACGTTATGGGTTTCTATTAATGTTAAATTTGACATTGTTAATCTCTTTTATAATTATTACTAAGGCAATTTTAGCATTAAAGAAGCCGATTTTTAAAAATCAGCTTAATAATTATTAATTATTATTTTGCTTCCTGTAACCATTTCTGCACATCTTGAATAGAAGGGCATAAATCTCGTCTTTGCATGGTGGATACCTGTAGTTTTAAAATTTGCTGATGTATTCTAGGTATGGGAGTCTGTTTAAGTTGCTCTACGGAAGCAATACCTGAATGCAAAATCAAACCAGAATACTGACAACCGACACTTTTAATCCTAGCTAAATCAGCTAAAGCTGTCCATTTTCTGACAGATTGAAGTTTAATTTGTAATTGATTGGCCAATAATTGTTGTGCTGCTAAAGTTTTAGTTTGTGCTAATAATTCCTGAGTAGTTGTAATATTATTTCTTTGCAATAAGTTAACTTCTTGCTGAGAAATTCCTGGTAATTTTTCAATGGGATAATAATAAGATTGCATCAGGTTAAGTTATTAAATAAAAGTAAGTTTATTTTTAATAAATAAACTTACTAAGTTGTTAATTATTACTGTTTTGATTTAACCAATTAATTAAATCTGTTTCCGATTTAAAATCTAACAAAGAATCCGCTAATTGCTCAATCTTCTGAATTGATAAACCATTAATTTGCTGTTGCAAATCATTAGAAATACTACCAAAACAACGATTAAGAAGACGAATAACTAACCCCTTTTCTCCGGTTTCAATTCCTTTTTCCATCCAAGAGGTAACTATTTCCATAACTTTTTCCTCCTCAACTAATCCGGCCTGTTTTAATTCAGTTTGCAAACCTTGTTCTTCCATGTCATTTAACCTTAAATAAGTATCCACAAAACCAGAAATTAATTCTATTCTAGCAGGGTCTAATTTTAAAGTTGCTAACATTCTTAAACATTCTAGTTTAACTTTTGGCCTATCTTCAGGTTTAAATTCCATTTTAGCCATTAAAGCTGCGGTAACAGGGGATGGTTTATTTAAGAATTTACGCCAATTAAGACGGTTTAATTGAATCGCAACATAGTTAAATTCCAATACTTTTTTGTCAGGAAAATTGACAAGATATTGGTTTTTTTCTGGTCTTTTTGGCTCATCGAATGAAAATACAACTACGGGATAAATTGGTAATTGATATTTTTCATCTAAACGAGCAAAATAATGAAACATTCGCCTTTCAAATTCAGGTTGAGTGTAAGATTGGTTTTCTATATGAATCAGAAAAACCCGATTTTCTCCCCTAAATTTAACTTGAGCAAGTAAATCAATTTCTTTTTTTTCGCCAAAAGTTACATCAGTAAAAACCTCTTGAGGTAAAAAAATTAAACTATCTCTTGAGACATACTCTAACACTTCTGGCAAAAATAATTCAAGAAATTCCCAGAAAAAAGTTTCTAATAACTCTTTAAAAAGTCGATCATGATCAATCATTTTGGAAGCTTTTTGTTACAATAAATGTAATTTATTTACTAAATTAATATGTACATTCCCCAAGATACAAATTCCTTGCTCACAATTTTACAACAAAGACGGGAAAATTTAGCCCAATTAGTTAATTTTCCCGTGATTTTATGGTCGGGAAAAGCTAATCCCCGTAATTTTGCGGCTAACCGTTTTCCTTTTCGTGCAAGTAGTCATTTTCTTTATTTTGCGGGATTATCCTTAGAAAATGCGGCTATTCGTTTGGAAAACGGCGAATTAGAGCTATTTATAGCAGATTCTAACCCAGATTCTGCTTTATGGCACGGGGAAACTCTGCCCGTTGCTAAAATCGCAGACTTGATCGGCGCAAAGGGTTGCTATCCCCTCGAAAAGCTATCTGAAAGGGCAGAAAATTGCGCTACAGTGTGCGTACAAGATATGTTTACCTCATTTTTGCAGGCAAATGTGTTAAGTCGTCCGATTTACCCCAGTAACGCGCCGGAGGATATTGATTTAGAATTAGCAAAGGCGATGGTTAAGTTAAGATTATGCCATGATACTAACTCTATTTCTGAAATAAAAAGGGCGGTAAATGTATCAGTTGCAGCTCATAAAGCTGGGATTAAAGCAACAGTAACTGCGCAAAAAGAAGCGGAAGTTAGAGCAGCAATGGAAGCAGAAATTCTGGCTAATAATATGTGCTGCTCCTATAACAGTATTGTGACAGTAAATGGAGAAATACTGCACAATGAAACCTATTTTAATAAGCTACAAAAAGGTGATTTATTATTAGCGGATGTGGGGGCAGAAACCCCTTTAGGTTGGGCGGCAGATTTAACCCGAACCTTTCCTGTGAGAGGAAAATTTACCCATAGTCAAAGGGATATTTATGAGGTGGTTTTAGCAGCACATGATCAGTGCATTGCTCAAGTTTCTCCTAATATTGAATATAAAGATATACACTTATTAGCAGCTCAAATTATTACAGAAGGATTAATCGATTTAGGTATCTTAAAAGGTGATCCTGAAGATTTAGTTAACCGAGATGTTCACGCTTTATTTTTTCCCCATGGTATCGGCCATTTATTAGGTTTAGATGTTCATGATATGGAAGATTTAGGCGATTTAGCTGGTTATGAAGAAAATCGCAGGAGAAGCAATCGGTTTGGTTTAGGTTATTTACGTTTAAATAGGCCTTTAAAAAGCGGGATGATTGTAACTATTGAACCAGGTTTTTATCAAGTTTCTGCTATTTTAAATAACCCTACTTTTAGAGATAAATATCGGGATGATCTTAACTGGGATAAATTAGCCAATTTTGCCGATGTTAAAGGTATTAGAATTGAAGATGATATTTTGGTTACTGAGTCAGGAAATCAGGTTTTAAGTTCAGCTTTACCCACACAAATTGCAGATTTAGAGCAATTATAGCTGGTAATTCCCCAAAAAACTTCATTCTTAAGGACAAGATAGGGCTAAAACGCAACTACGAACTCATCTAGGGTAGTTAACCGTACCTACCCTATCTTTACAAGAATGGCAAGAGTTTGTTACATTTATTTACATAAGGGATACAAAAGTTTACAAAACGGAGTGAAAAGAAATGATGAGTTTAATTGTTTTAAGCATCTTATTTATTGTCGGTTGGGTTGCAGTTGCAATTTTAGGTACACAAGCTTATTTCTTAGGTGAACAATCTAAGCCCATCCATGAACGGAATTGGGGATCAGAAGATTTCGACAAACTGGCGCAAAGCTTTACTGGTAAGGAGACTGATTATGGTGATCGCACTCCTGCTTACAGTTTAGACGCTTATTCTGCAACTAACAGTTAGGAGGATGTCTCGAACAAAAAATCGAATCAGACGGTGGTTTCCAGTGGGTGTAAAAACCCACTTTTTTGTGTCTTATTGTCCTTTAACGCAAGCTAAGATTCAGTAATTCCTTAACTTTATTAATCAAATCGGGGGTGGAAAACCCTTTGGTTAGGTAGTCATTAGCTCCGACTCGGCGGGATTCTTTGCTCCATTCTTCAGAGAGACGGGAGGAGATGACTAAAACAGGAAAGCTAAAACCGGACTTGCGACAGCGATCAATGAGGGTAAAACCGTCCATTTCCGGCATTTCGATATCAGTAATCAACAAAGCGGGGGTCTGATTACTTTGTAGCCAAGTCCAAGCGTCTAAACCATCAACACAAGCTTGAACTTGGTAACCAGATGCAGTTAAACTAACTTCAAGACGACGACGCACTAGGGCTGCATCATCAACAATTAAAATAGTGCGGCTCAAACCGCTTTGAGACTCAGTTTTGGCCGTATTTTGAGGGGAAATAGCTTCACCTGGGGCAGTTTTTGCTGGTGCAGTAAGGATTAATTCAGCCAAATTGGCGGGAGCTAAAACGGGGATTAAAGTGCCATCAAGGTTCAAACTCAGTCCCATGATTCCTAAAGGTGGTTTTAAGGGAGAAGGTAGGGAGTTAATCAATAATTCTCTCTGTCCTAATAAATCATCAGCCAATAACCACACTCCTTGATTTAATTTGGCGGATTTGACATAAATAGCTAAGGCAGTTTCGGCAAAAGTGCGCTTAGTTTCCCTTGTCATACCATAGTTTGCCAAGTCAAATGCGGGAGTTACTCCGGTTTCGGAGGTGACGACCATGGCATACATATAGTTGGAGTGATCAAGTATGGTTAGATTTATTTGACCAACAAGATTAATCGTGGTAATTTCGTCGGTGGGAAATGCCAAAGTGCGATCGCCAGAACGTACCAAAACGCAAGGAACTAACAAGGCCAGAGGTGGAATTTCGATGACAAAAGTCGTACCTTGAGCGGGACTCGTTTCAAGAGTCAGCAAACCGCCGAGATGGGCAACTTGATTGGCTACCACATCCATACCCACACCACGGCCGGAAATATCGGTAACTTGAGTTTGGGAAGTAAAACCGGGTTGACAAATAACCGCTAAAAGTTGCGCATTATTACGGGTCTCGGTGAGGGGTAGATTTTTTGAGCGAGCAAGTTTGCTAATGTGGTCAGCTTCCATGCCTTTACCATCATCTTGAACTTTTAAGATAAAAATTTTCCCTTGTCGTTGCAAAGATAGCTTAATTGTGCCTTTGGGGGGTTTATGCTGATTAGTTCTAATTTCAGGGGACTCGATTCCGTGGTCAAAAGCATTGCGCAATAGATGCAACAAAACTGGTTCTAACTGGGAAGCGGTACTGGCATCAAGTTCAATATGTTCCCCTTCTATGTGTAATTCGACATTTTTTTGATAACGATTATTCAGGTCTCGAATAATAGCTCTAGCGCGAAAAGCCAGCTTTTGAAATGATAAAAGGCGACTTTCTTCCACGGAAGATTGTAAGTTAATAATGGTGCGATCTAAATTTTGTAAAGCGTTTTCTGTTTGATTAGAAATTTCTGCTACTTCTGCGCCTAATTCTGATAAGCGTAAACTGGTTTCTAAGAGATGATTAATAGTAGTATATCCCTGGCGATATTGTTCTAAAATTACGCCATCTTGGGCATTATTAGTAGTAGCTTTAATCTCGTTTAAATTAGCATATTCATCTTGAATTTGTCGCAAATGAGTGATATATTTGGCGTTTTCTTGAGCTAAGATAAATAGCTGAGTTAATTGGGATTTTAATTGCGAATAAATACCTTGGGAAGACCTTGCTGCTAAAAGGGTTTCAACTAAATTTTGTGCAGTTTTGTCTAAACGAGTTAAGGGAACAGAGATTCTAATTTCGGTGGGTTTTTCTTCACTGGTATTTTGATGATAAATAATAGTTGAAGGGGCATTGTCTTCAAATTCCCAATCAATATCTTCTTCGGCAATTAACTCCCTTAATTCTTCACTAAATAAGTCATCTGGTAATAATTCATCTAAATTTGAGTAATCTTCTGCTTCAAAAGTAAAATTTTTTGGTCGAAAATTATCTGGTAATAATTCATCTAAATTTGAGTAATTTTCTGCTTCAAAAGTGGAATTTTCTGGTTGGGAATTATCTGGTAATAATTCATCTAAATTTGAGTAATCTTCTGCTTCAAAAGTGTTAAAATCTGCTTCTTTTTTCTGATTAATAAGAGTGGTTAAAGTCGCTAAATTTTCTGGTAATAATTCATCTAAATTGGAAAAATCATCCTCGGTAAAATCAGAAAAGTCTCCTTCTTCATTTTCTAGCAAAAATTCTTGTTCTTCTACTGGTGAAATTTTTGCTTCTATCTTGATAATTCCACCATGTTTGACGCAATTTTTTAAATCCGCTAAAAGAGTAAACCACTGCGATCTCCAGAAGTTTACATCAATTATCTTGCTAATTGTTTCAGCTTTAGTTAAAAGTTGAGTCCAACCTTCGGCCAATTGTAAATCTTGGCCAATTTGTTGCAATTGTTTTAAAGTAATCGTCGCAATTTCGATGGTATTGTCAGGTATTTTTGATTCGGTAGCTAAATTTTCTAAGGCCATTTCTAAATCTAAAACTACCAAATCAAAACCTTGTTCTGCAAATTCCTGATGTAATAAACTCTGCTCATTCCACTCAGGTAAATAAAGCTTTTTAATCTCTTCATGGAGGGTTTTAATTCTTTCAATAATGGGATTAACTGCTGCTAAAATTTCGGTTTCGGGCAGATTAATTGTAATAGTACCTGCTAATAATTCCCCTACTTCTAATAACATTTGGCCTAACTTTCCATCTGCTAAAAAAGGAGGGGGATCTAAATAACGTAAATCGGACAATAAATCTTCTAAAACCGTTGCTACATATAGGATAGCATCTGCTCCTACTGTAACTGCACCTCCTTTAATTGTATGAATAGAACGATACATTTCCTGTATCTCACTTTGCCATGTTTCTGGTTGCAATTCTTGGGCTAAATTGAGATATTTTTGGAGATAATTTTGGGTATCGGCCTCAAATAGTCCCCTTAATTCTTCCTGTAATTCTAATTCAATTAAATCTAGTTTTTCCATGTTAATTATTCTTAGTTAATGATTAATTGGTAAGTCTAAAAAAAAGGGTTAGTTACGGTGCAAAAAAAGTTATTCGTTTTTTCTCAAAATTAATCTTGCACCTAACCCACCCTACTAAATTGGTGTTAATTAGTACGAAAGAATTTGATTATTTCTAATAGGTTAAATGCTAAGGTATTCATAGTGTTTGTTTGTGCTAAAGTAATTTTCATTTCTTGTTCGGTAGTTTGGGCAATTTTAGAAATATTTTCAATGGAATTTAAGGTATTAGTAGTTAAATCGGTAATTTTATGACTAGATTTCATTACTTCCTCTTCTACCTCCACAATTTGGTTAGTAATTTTACTGATTTCTTGGAACATTTGATAGGATTCTTTTAGTCCTAATGTAAAGTCTTTGACTAGATTATTAATATCTTCTGTATCCTGATTTAATCCCGATACTACTGTTTTAATTTTATCAGTTCTTTGTTGCAAAACTAATAGGTTTTCGTTCGTTTCTACCGCTAAATCGTTCACTTGACGGGCAATGGTTTCAAATTCTCGTGCTGTACTCATAAATTGTTCTGGGTCTTGTTGTTGAGAGGCTCTAGTCGCAATCATTGAAGCATTTAACGCCAATACCCTCGTTAATGCTGCTAGTTTTTTCTGATCTTTACTAAATTTAGATGCTAAGTCAACGAAGTCTGTTAGTGTATTTACCCTCGTGACAATTAGTTCGGTTTCTTCTTGCAAAATAACCATTTTTACGGTCATGGTATTCATTTTTTGCTCACCATTTTTAACCGCAGTTTGTGCATTTTTGATCGCTTTATTGGCCACTAATTCCTGTTCTAATGTGTCCTGGGACAATTTGGCTACTTGACCAATTAATTGCTCGCATTCTACAATTAATTCCGTTTGTTCTTGAATCTGAGTTGCGGTATTTAAGGCAACATCTTCTAATTTTGTGGTTCCAGTGGTTACTTTTTCCGTGGTTTTAATAACTTGATTAATAATTTCTCTTAACTGTTCTAATAAACGGTTTAAGGTATCAGAAACTAATCCGGTAAGGCGATCATTTACCTCAGCATTAATGGTTAAATCCCCTTCTTCCATCAGAGAAACTACGTCTAAAAGATGACTGACATCTGTTTGTAATAGCTCATTTTCTTGTTGGGTAATTTGCTCTTGTTCAATGATTTTTTGACTGGTATTTTCTAATTCATTATTCAATTGTAGTAATTCTTTTTGCGAGTTTGATAACTCATTTAAGGCTTTTTGGCGATCGCTTATATAACTTTTAATTAACCAGAAAATTATGCTCCAACTTATGACTAAAATGGGTAAAGTTATTCCTGCAAAAATAACAGAATTTCTTAACCGCTGACTATATAATGCTATATCTTTGTCGATACTTTCTTTAATATTTGATAAGGTTGTATTAATCCCTTGGGAATAGATTTGTTTCTGATCTTCATACTCTTTTCCTAATAATAATTCTAACGCTTCTTTACTTTTTCCAGCTCTAACTAATTGAAAAGCTTTTGTTTCCATTTCCACTAATTTAAGATTAGCTTGATCTGTCTTCGTAGTATTTTCTTCAATGGCCGAAGGTGCTAATTTAATAATGTTTTTAAGAGCAGTATCTAAAGGTGTGACAAAGTTATTATAACGGTTTTCCCAACGCGTTTCCCCTGTACTAGCAGCCAGACGCGCGGACATCGTTAATACTTCGTCTAAATGCACAATTTGACCACTTAAATCTTGAAGTTTAAACTCTTTAGTAATGTTATCTTTAAACCCACGATAAGCAGTCCAGGTATTCCAAATTGAACCGCCAAATAGGATTAAACTTAAGATTACTAAACTACCGATTACTTCAGTTAAGTTGGCATTAAGGAAATCTTTAAAACCCTTATTTTTAGGTTGATTACTCTTATTTTGATTCTCTATTTTAATGGTCGTAAATTTTGGTAATGTATCCATAATTGTTAATTTTTCATTAGTATTAGTTGTGATGGTGGGTTACGGCGGATTTTCTGATCTCGGTTGAGCCGAATTTTATTTTCGCCACCTAACCCACCCTACAATATTCTCTATTTTAAGGGTCGTAAATTTTGGTAATGTATCCATAATTTTAAATCCGTAATTGTTAATTTTTAATTAGTTGTGATGGTGGGTTACGGCGGATTTTCTGATCTCGGTTGAGCCGAATTTTATTTTCGCCACCTAACCCACCCTACAATATTCTTTATTTTAATGGTCCTAAATTTTGGTAATGTATCCATAATTGTTAATAATTACTTGATTAGGGAAGTTGGAAGAATTTAATTCTTTCTAATAATTGATTCGATAATTTTTCCATCAATTGTGATTGTTTTAAACTATCTTTTGTAATATTTGCGGTTTCTATGGTCGTTTTTTCAATATTTTTAATTGCCTCCACTGTTTCTAAGGTTGCTGTCAAAATTTCTTGATTTGATTGCGCTACATTTTCTCCGTCCGCGATCGCCTTTTTGGTAACATTTCTGACCCCTTTAAATAATCTACTTGATTGCTCAACGCCTTTGGTAAAGCCTCCGACTAAACCGCCTAAATTTTGGACTTCATTATCAACAGTTGTCACCACGGTGTGAATTTGGCTGGTTCTTTCTTCTAACACCCCCAAACCCTCATTGGTTTTTTGAGCTAAAAGACTAATTTGATTGGCAATACCTTCAAAGTCTTTGGCTACCATTTCAAAACGGCGAGGGTCTTTTTGTTCACCGGCCCTAGCTGCGACTAAAGCGGCATTTAGCGCCAAAACTTGGGTTTGTTGGGCGATTTCTCCCTGATCTTGCAGGAATTGGTCCGCTAATCCCACGAATTCTCCCAATGTCTTCATTTGCTGAATAATCCTATCTGTCCCTTGTTGCAAAATTTGGATACTTGCCCCCAAGGACATCATGGATTTTTCCCCAAATTTCACGGTAACATCAAGAGAAGACAGGGATTTTTTGGTCATTTGCACTTTCTCGGCGGAATTTTCGGCAGATTGCTCAACTAATTGGGATAATTCCTTAACCTTGGTCACGGCTTCAGCTTGCTGGATCGTACCATCAGCAACCGTTTGCGAGATCAGTTGCAAGTTGTCCGTACCTTCACTAACCTGTTTGGCGGTATCTAGTACCTGTTGCAATACTTGGGCAAGTTCTTCAATTAATCTGTTGAGAGTATCAGCTACCAACCCCGTGGTGCGATCGCTTACTGTCGCTTTAACTGTCAAATTTCCAGTTTCAATATCGGAAACTAAATCGAGGAGAGAGCCTACTTCATTTTGTAAAGTTTGATTTTCTAAAGCCAAGGCAGTTAAATTGGCGACAGAAGCGACAAAAGTTTGTTCTTGAGGTCGCCAAGTTCTAGGTTTGCTAATTTGTTCACAGGTAATTGTTCCCACAGTTTTACCACTAAGAGAAATGGGGATATCCAACTTAGATTTAATGCCCAGATTTGCCAATTCATTAGTTACTAATTCAGCAGTAAAAGGATTAGTATTAACATCAAAAGCCACAATAGGTTTATCATCATTTAAAGCATTAATATAATCAGGATAATCGGCAAAATTAAGGCTTAAATTAGCCGAATGTTTCTGATTAATAGCGTCATAAATATCAGTGGTAACGAGGGCATTTTCTGATAAATTATAAAGCCAAATGGAAACCCGTTCTATCTTAAGAGTATTAGCAATAGTTTCGGTAAAAGTAAGAGCAGCAGATGATAAATCACCTTGAATGACCGCGTCATTTTTAGCTAATTCAGAGAGGATATTATTTTGGTGAGTTAACTGTTGAGAATTTCGTTGTAAAGTGGCCAATAAATCTTCAATTTCACTGGCCATTTTATTAATATTCTCATTCAAAATAGCCCATTCATCATTACCCTGAACCGGTAATCTAATCTTTAATTGGCCTTGTCCTATTTTTTCGACGACAGTAGTAGCTAATAAAACTGGACGAATAGATAAATTTGCGATAATTGCACCAATAATTACCGCTAAAACTGCCATAATTATCGTACCAAAAGTAATAGTTTGAGCTAACTGTTTTTGAGCCGAGAAAGCCTGCTCTGGAGACGTAGAAGTTACCAAACTCCAGTTTAATTTTACTCCGCTAATAATAGGAGTATAAGCATTTAAAGTTTGCTTGTTTGAGTTATCATTAATCCAAGCTTTACTATCTCTAAAGGTATTAATTTGATCATAAAGGGGTAAGATTTCACTAATTTTAGTTCCGAGGGGAGTTTTTTGTGAGTCTTGAAAGTTTTGAAAAATCTTACCGTTACTATCAATTAATTGATAGCTGATTCCGGGTTCTAAACTAGCATTTCTTAAGATAGCATTACCGAGAGAATTAGCCCCGATACGACTAATAACAATTGCCTGTGTTTTATTTAGATTATTTTTAAGGGGAATAGCTAAATAAATAGCTAAACTTCTGGGATCATTTGTTTCATAGCCCAAGGGTTCACTAATAACAATATTACCAGTTTTGACGACCTCTTGAAAAAATTGATATTTTTGTTTATTTAATTCTCGAGTAGAGCCAATGGATTGAACGATTAAATCACCTTGTAAATTATAAATACCGATATGTTGAAATATCAAATAATCGCCGTAAACTTGATTTAAAATATTTTCTAATCGAGTTTTTTCTTCGGCATTAAGTAATTGAATATCTTGAAGATTAGGATAAAGTAAATTAACGAAATTTACGATATTTTTATTATTATTAATTCTTTCTTGTAAAAATTTACTCAAGCTATAGGATAATTTTTCAACCTCGGTAATTTTAGCTAAAGATGTTTTTTCGGTAATGGCAATATCCGCATAATAATAGGAGACCCAACTAACAATGGAAACTGGTACAACTCCAAAGACAAAAGCTAGAATAGTAGCTTTAAAACCTAACCCGAAACCTTTTGCTTGAATTAGCTTCTTTTCTAAAATATCCTCATTATATTTTGGCGTTTTTTGCTTAATTTCTTGACTTGTTTCCTGTGGAAATATCATCTTTTTCACCTATGATTAAATTCTCTATTTAGCCTTATTGATAAATGGAGGCCAATTTTACCGATTTAGTGATAATTTTTTCAAAATCTAATTAAAAATACTCCTATTTTTAGTTAGATTTTGAGTAATAATTTTGTAATTCCCAAATATTTTGATCTAACATTTCTAGTTTAAATAATTTTACTTTTTTTGCCTGATTTGTCCACAATTCTGGCGGTAATTCTTCTTGATTTTTACTCCCTAAAACTTGCTCGGCGATTAAACCAATTCCCTGAAGTTGATCAGCTTTTTCGTTTAAACATACCACAATCAGTTGCTCTTTATTAAAAAGAGAATCTACCTCTAAAATTGTTTTAAGTTCCACTAAAGAAATGATTTTACCATTATAATAAATACAGCCTTTTAAACGGTCACTATAAAAGGGTAAATTCATGATTTTATTGCGGTCAATAATACCAATTTCAGCGACTATTTCTGAAGGAAAAACTACGGTTATTTCGCCGACTTTTACGAGAATAAAACGCTGTTTTTTTTCGCTTTTAAATTGCTCCATTATTTTATTTTATTAATAACTTCGCTCAGGGTTTCTTTAGTTGCTGGTTTCACTAAATAATCGTCGGCTCCGGCTCTTTTGATACCATAATTAATCTCAATAGGTGTCTTTTTGCTAGAGTAAAATATGACATATTGTTGAGCTGTTTCCGAGTTAGACCTTAAGTTTCTTAAAAATTTGTAACCATCTTGATCCGGCATTACAATATCAAGAAAAACGGCATCATATCCTCCGGTGGTAATTTTTTCGACTAAATTATCGCTGGTTTCTCCTATTTCAGCTTGATGTCCTAATTGTGTCAATAAAGAAAACATTAATTTTTTATCAACGGCACTATCATCAATGACTAGAAATTTCATTTTTATTATTCTCCTTTTCTTTAAACTAGCTTACCTTTATTATTAACTTAAAGGTATAATTTCTTGCAATAATTGTTGTAATTCGGTTTGAAATTGCTCTACTTCTTCTTTAGTGCGGGGTTTAGCTAAAAATTTGCAATTGGCCCAGTTCGCGCGCCATTGATTAGAAACCGATTTTTCGGCGGTTAATAACACTAAAGGAATGGATGATAATAGGGATTTACGCCTAATTTGTTTAATTAATTCAAAACCATTAATACCGGGCATATTAATATCAATAAATACTAAATCTGGCTCGATATTTAACATAGCTTCTACGGCATTTAAAGGCTCACCACAGGTATAAACTTTGTAACCAAATTTAGTCACCAATCTTTGGAATTGTTGTAATAATACCGGTGAATCATCGACGACAAAAACTCGTTTTTGTCCGATCATTGTTTGGTCTTCTAAGGGTACTTTTAAAGAGACTAAACCACTTTGGGAAAGTTTGGCAAAAAATTGGCCAATTTCTAGGGTATCTTTACCCACTTTTTGGGCGATATTTTCTAAGCTTTTACCTGATTTAATTAATTTTTGAATTTTCTGTTTTTGTTGGGGAGTAAGTTGGCTATTTTCAAAGGCTTTTTGATTGAGTTTAGGGATTGCTTTAATGGAGGGAATCTGGGTTTTTAATAATTGCCATTGCATTCTCCTTTGATTAGCACGAGTCATTAAATCTTCTAACTTAAATCCGGGAATTTGTGCTTGAGTTATTAAACTTGGGTCGGCAATAAATTCCGCTTTTCCAGTTGTCTCAAATAAGTAATTATCTAAGTCTAATAAAATACTTTTTTGTGATGTTTGTAAGACTTCTTCCCTAGTAATTAATCCTTGTTTTTCGATTTTACTTAACATTACCCCAATTTGTTGTAATTGTTCGGGTGTTGATTCTTGTTCTAGGATATTGAGGTTCTCCTGTAAATTCGCATTTTTAAACTTCAATAAATGACGTTGTAAATTGTCTCGAAAACTTGCCCAGGAAAGGGGTTCAACTCCCGAAAAGATCACCCTTCCCTGTGCTAAGGTTAAATACCAAAGTTGGCCCTTAGATTCTAAGTTAATTTTCCAATATCCTGTACGTGCTTGAGATGCAAATTCGCCAAGTTTCTCTGCTAATTGGTCTATTTTAAAGGAAAAGCTTAAACTCTCTGTTATTTTGCTATACAATTTTTGACCTCCCTTAATTTACTAATTTATCTAATGGAATAATTCTTAGTTTAAATAACTATATATGGTAACAAATATTAGAAAGATAGCTGTGATCAATCGCACTAATTTAGCGAAAAAAATAATCCCAAAAATAATTAGGATTAGGTAAACTGAATTATTCTCAAAGTAGGGGTAAACAGTTTCCCCTACCGATTAATGTTTTAGTTTTCAGCTGTTGCTAATTCGGTTTCTGTGCCACCACGATTACGACGACGGGTGAGAGCATTAAATAACATGACTCCGATCGCCTTAATTAAGTTGCCTTCTAGTTCATTAAACATTTTCATGTTCATGCCGAAAGCATCATTAGCTTCGGTAACGATAGTTTCCGCCATCTCTTGATCAATGGGCAATTCATTCATTGCTTGACGATATTTATCCTTAAAGGCTTTTTCATCGGCAATATCAGCAAATTCATAAAAAGCCGTACCATTACCATCAAGATTCATGGCAGTTTGGGCAATTTTCTTAAGAATTTGTCCACCGGATAAATCGCCTAAGTACCGTGTATAGCAGTGTCCAACCAATAATTCTGGTTGATTGTTGGAAACTTCTCTAATTCTCTCAACGTAAGCTTTACCAGCAGGAGAAATCTCAATTTCTTCGCGCCAATTAGCACCATAATAAAAAGTTAAATCTTTTTCTAAACTTTCCTTACGGTTTAATTGAGGAAAGTAAATCTTACTAATAATAGCGTGATCTTTTAACAGCTCCATTTCTTCTTCCATAGCAGAATAAACGAAATAAAGATTAGTAACTAACTTTCTATAGGAGTTTTTCTCAACAGTCCCTTTTAAAAAACATTTGATAAAACCAACGTTTTCCGCCATTGTGTGGGATTTTTGAGTCCCTTCTTTTAACATGGTTGCTAAGTTAACGCTCATTCTAAATTTCCTTATGATTTTTTACTAAAATATAAAAAGTGCTTAAGTAGATAGCTTAAACGGATTTGTTACCAGTTTATGTTAAGAATTTTTACAATTTAGTTAACAATGAGGGGGAGAGAAGGAGACCATCAGTGTTAACCAGGAAACATTGACACAAAGGCGAAAAATAGGGATGATCAGAATCAGAGTAAACTTTTGTCAAGCTTGGGTTATATGTCTCTGGAATTGTTGTCATTAGATGCTATCCAAGAAATCGCTCGCGAATACGGTTATTGGGCTGTATTTGGGGGTATTGCTTTAGAAAACACGGGTATTCCTTTACCTGGGGAAACGATCATTATTGTCGCTGGTTTTTTAGCCGGTAGTGGTGAGTTAAATTATTGGTATGTGTTAGGAAGTACCATCGTCGGAGCGGTAATCGGGGATAATTTTGGCTATTGGTTAGGAAAAGTTGGTGGTTGGCCTTTATTAACAAAAATTGGCAATTTTTTTAGAATTAATCCCAGTCACTTAGAAAAAGCGCGACAGGAATTTAGTAACAATGCTGCTAAAGCGGTTTTTTTTGGCCGTTTTATTGCCATTTTAAGAATTTTTGCCGGTCCCATGGCAGGTATTGCCCAAATGTCCTACCCCAAGTTTTTACTTTGTAATTTTGGTGGTGCCACAATTTGGGCTTTAATTATGGTAACCTTAGCCTTTTTTCTGGGGAAATTAATCCCTTTAGCGAGTTTATTAAAACTAATTTCTCAGTTTGGTTTAATTGCTTTAGCAATAGTGTTGGCTTGGATTTTTATCCCGCTGTGGTGGGAATCAAAAGGTAAAAATCTCTTGCCCAAAGAATAAAAACTCAATTAAAGTACAAGAAAACTGGTCAATTTTAGGGATTTTGCTTAAGGTAATTAAACTGAATTTAACCAAAATGTATTAACCAATACAGAAAAAAGTTAAGAAAAAACCAAAGATTTATTAGTTTCTATAAATTGTCATAACGATCTCGTACCGTTTTCAATAAAGTTACTTTATTGAGTTTAGCAACTTACACCATAATATGATGTCTAAAGTTAAAACAAAAAATCCCCCTATACTATTGACGAAAAAAAGTGCTTCCCTATATTGGTGGAATAACCAGCTTTTTGTTCCTATTCAAACTGTAGCTAAATTATTTTCACCCTCTTGGTTAGCTTGTATTCCTTTGACCGCCATTATTGTGGTACTGTGGAATAGTGCAGCCATGGCTCAAGCTTATGAACCACCGAAAACTGTAGAAGAATTAAGAATAGTCCTAGACACCATATTTTTATTTGTAGCTTCAATTCTCGTCATCTTTATGAATGCGGGTTTTGCGATGCTGGAAACTGGGTTTTGTCGCCAAAAAAATGCGGTCAATATCCTAGCGAAAAATTTAATTGTATTTGCCCTCGCAACCATTGCCTATTGGGCGATCGGTTATGGTTTAATGTACGGTCAAGGTGGTCCAATTATTGGTCTACAAGGGTTTTTCTTTGGTGGTGATGCTACTCCCTACGGAGACGCAAATTATCCCCAAGCTGTACCTGCTTCCATTTCTTTCTTGTTCCAAGCCGCTTTTGCTGGAACAGCCGCCACCATTGTTTCCGGTGCTGTAGCAGAAAGAATCCGCTTTGATTCCTTTTTAATTTTTAGCCTTCTCCTCGTTGGTGTTTCCTACGCTGTAACTGGTCATTGGGTTTGGGATGCGGACGGTTGGCTCTTTAAAATGGGTTTCAAAGACTTTGCCGGTTCAACGGTGGTACACTCCGTGGGAGGATGGGCCGCTTTAGTGGGTGCAGCTTTACTTGGACCTCGTGAAGGTAAATACAGGGATGGCCGTATTAACGCTATCCCTGGCCATAACATGAGTATCGCTACTTTAGGCTGCTTAATTTTATGGATTTGCTGGTTTGGTTTCAACGGCGGTTCCACTTTGAGTGCCAATGCTAATGTACCTTATATTGCTGTAACTACCAATTTAGCCGCCGCCGCCGGAGCTTGCACCGCAACCGCAACCTCTTGGATTCGCGATGGGAAACCTGACTTATCCATGATTATTAACGGTATTTTAGCCGGTTTAGTGGGTGTCACCGCTGGTTGCGCTAACGTGGGTTACATTGGTGCTTTAGCCATTGGGGCGATCGCCGGTGTAATTGTCGTATTTGCAGTCAGCTTCTTTGACAAGATCAAAATTGATGACCCAGTCGGTGCAACTTCGGTTCACTTGTGTTGCGGTGTCTGGGGAACTTTAGCAGCGGCTATTTTTGATAATACCGGCACAGTTAGCATAGTTACCCAAATTATCGGGATTTTGGCGATCGGTGGTTTCACTGTTGGCTTTAGCTTCGTTGCTTGGCTGGCTTTAAAAGCCACAGTCGGTCTGCGGGTCGAGTTAGAAGAAGAATTGCGCGGTTTAGACATTGGCGAACACGGCATGGAAGCTTACAGTGGGTTTGTCAAAGAATCAGATGTCCTTTTTGGCGGTGCTGCTGGTGGAATCAGTGGTTCAAGAGAATATTCCGAAAGGGAATAAGTAAATTAATAAGTAGATTTAACTTAGTAGGGTGGACAATGTCCGCCCTATTTTAATTTGAATTAAGATATACTTAACAATACTAAAATTATCCCTGAGTAATTAAATATTATGAATATGACAAATAAAAACGCAACAATTTATGAGCAAGATTATAATTTATGCAGAAATGGTGAAAATTGTTACAAAACTTAACATTTATGATCAGACAAATCCCTAATTAAGCTAAATTATCGTGCTAGACTAATGCGTCTAAACCAGTGGATGTAACTTATTTTTTCACTCATAAATGCTTGTAAATATCTCAATTTATCTAATGCTTTAGGTCCGATTTCTGGCGGTATTTCTACTAATTGTAAAACTAAATAAATAATTAAACAACTATAAATTTGTAGGGTAATACCATTGGTATTTTTACAGATTAATTTATCTAGTTTGAGATGCATTTTTAAAAATTTCCACAAGGTTTCTATGGCCCATCTTTTACGATAAATTTCTGATACTTCTTCATCACTTATT
>JAABRE010000119.1 GCA_011391125.1 Synechococcales cyanobacterium S06 | reverse complement strand
ATTTACCTCCAGAATTTACTATTTCTCAATAACTAAGTTTTTCGTTACCTCAAAAGAGTGAATGCATATTTATCTTTTGTTGTCAATGCGTAAGTCCTAAAATTATAATTGCAAGATAAGCCAAATCTTCTGGTTAAAATATCTGTTTAGCTTCTTTACTTGATATTTTATTCTTTGTTATTGGTTTGCAGATTCGCGGAAAGTGGTTTCTTTACAATACCTTTAAGCTAGATAAAACTTAATATAAATGGGATTAGAATCAAAATAACTTATAAAATATAATCAAAATTAGAAAGTCAGATCATGAAGCTAGAAATAGGGCAAATTGTACATATTCGCTCACGTCAATACATCGTCGAAGAAACAACCCCGCCAAAAAGTGACGGTGGAGATACATTGGTGAGACTTTCCTGTTTAGAAGATGACGCTCAAGGGCAAAGTTTGGAGGTATTTTGGGAGCGGGAAATTGATGCGAGGATTGTGGGAGCGTCATCGTGGGAGTCTGTCACTCAAAAAGGATTCGATGATCCACGCTATTTTTCTGCTTATTTTCATACTTTAAAATGGAATTGTGTTACTTCCACTGACCCAAAGTTGTTTCAAGCTCCCTATCGCGCGGGAATTGAAGTGAAAGCCTATCAGCTAGAACCCTTACGGAAAGCGCTGTTACAGCCAAGAATTGCCTTATTTATTGCCGATGATGTGGGTTTAGGTAAAACCATCGAAGCGGGGTTGATTTTGCGAGAGATGCTAATGCGTCAAAAGATCAAGCGGGTGGTGATTTCCTGTCCTCCCTCCGTGGTGCTACAATGGCAGGAAGAAATGGAAAACCGTTTCGGATTATTATTCCAAATTTTTGACCGAGATTTTGTCTCCTCAAAACGCCATGAAAGGGGCTATAGTATTAATCCTTGGACTACCCATAACCGTTTTATTATTTCCCACGCTTTATTGAGGGATGAAACCTACGCCGCACTTTTACGAGACTGGTTAGGGGAGTTTAATTCTAGCTCCATGTTAATTTTAGACGAGGCACATAATGCGGCTCCGGCCAGTGCTTCCCGATATGCAGTTGATTCCCAACTGACGAAAACTGTGCGGGAATTAGCTCCTCGGTTTGAACATAAACTCTTTTTATCAGCCACACCCCATAATGGCCATTCTAATAGTTTCGCTGCCCTCTTAGAAATCCTTGACCCCCAGCGTTTTTGTCGTGGTGTACCTGTCAAGAGTAAAAAGTTGTTAGATGCAGTCATGATAAGACGTTTAAAACAAGATTTAAGGGAAATTGGCGACGGGGACTTTCCTGAACGACAAATCATCCCTGTTGTTATCGATCGCCTGCCGGAAAATGCGCCAGAATTAGAATTATCCCGTTTATTGCAGGAATATCGGGTTTGTCGAGAGGAACGACTCAAGGAAGTTAGTAAATCTAAACAAGCTACGGCCATGTTGGTGATGACTTCCCTACAAAAACGGTTATTATCATCCCTTGAAGCTTTCGCCCGCACTTTACGAGTCCATCGCCAATCTCTCGAAAATCAAGTAGAAAAATATGATCAAATTGCGGCCGAAAAATTGTCTCTGTTAAAGGAAACGGTGGGAGGTGACGATGAAAGGGCCGATTTATCGGAAGCGGAAATCCAGGCCGAAGAAGACTTGCAAATGGAATTAGCGACTAAGTTGGCAGCGGAAGCTGTCAGTGAACAGGAACTGCAATTATTGGCAAAAATGACTAAAATAGCGGAGTCCCACCGTTATCAAGCTGATGGTAGAGTAGAGAAATTAATTGAGTGGATTAAGCAAAATCAATGTCCTGACTTGGGAAAATCAGGAGCGAAGTGGAATGAGGTTCGGGTGTTAATTTTCACCGAATATATCGACACCAAACGCTATTTAGAAACCCTGTTACGGGAGCAAATTGCCATTTCAGACCCAGCTGACAACAGAATCGACGTATTTACGGGGGGAATGGGAGAAGAGGAAAGGGAAAGGATTAAAACTGCTTTCAATGCTGACCCGAAACACCATCCCCTAAGGATTTTGATTGCTACTGATGCAGCGAGGGAAGGGGTAAATTTACAGAATTATTGTAGCCATTTGTTTCATTTTGATGTACCGTGGAATCCTAGCCGGATGGAGCAACGTAACGGACGAATTGATCGGAAATTACAACGATCGCCCGTGGTCAAATGTTATTATTTCCACCTTCCCCAACGTGCAGAAGATCGGGTTTTAGACGTATTAATTAAGAAAACAGCCACAATTCAACAGGAGTTGGGTAGTTTATCCCCTGTAATTGTACGCCATGTTTCTCAATTACTTGAATATGGCATTAAAAGTGAAGCCGAAAACCAATTAAAAGCCGCCATTGAGCAGACAGAGGAAGCTCAAACCCACTCCCAGAGTAGAAGTGGGGTAATTACCGAGGAATTAGAAACTGTCCGCATTCAGAAGCAGAAATTGGCTAACCAACAGATGATTTTAGAAAATATGTTGAGAGATTCTAAGATTTGGTTGGGGTTGAATGATGACCATTTTCGTGATGCTTTGTCCGTTTCTTTAGAAATGTTGGGCATCTCACCCCTTGAACCTTTAGACCCTAAAGAACTGGTAACTCAAGGCGATCGAGCGCGTTGGCTAATTCCCGCTTTACACGAAAAAACGGGGAGTGATTCAACGTGGGCGACCACTTTGGACACCTTAAGAACACGGCGAAAAAAGAAACAAAAACTGTGGGAATGGCGTAAAGAAACGGACATTCGTCCAGTGGTATTCCGAGATCCAGGTACACTAGATGGGGAAGTGGTCCATTTACACTTAGAACATCGCTTAGTGCAGAGATTGTTAGGAAGGTTCATTTCACAGGGTTTTTTGTACCATGAATTAACCCGCGCTTGTGTTTGTTTAACCGATGATCCAGTGCCGAAAGTGCTGATTTTAGGTCGTTTGTCCCTTTATGGCGATCGCGCGTCAAGGTTGCATGATGAAATTGTGGCCATGGGTGCAGAATGGATGTCCCCCGAAACCAGAGGTAACAGCAAATTACGTCCCTTGACTGAAAACGAAAAAGCAGATCTGCTCAAGGAATTAGACCATTGTTTAGCAACTCCCAGATTAAGGTCTGTTTCTCCGGCTTTATTAGAACGGTGTAAAGATTATGCAGCAAGGGATGTAGCCGATTTATTAACACCTTTAGAAAAACGGGCTCAAGTTTTAAGGGAGCGTGCTGAAAAGAAATTACAACAAAGGGGGCAGCAGGAAGCTTTAGAAATGAAACGGTTGTTAGAGGAACAAAGAGAGCGTATTTTGAAGCAGGAGCAAGAATATGAGCAGTTTCAGCTTAACTTGTTTAGTAGTGAAGAAATGCGGCAGATTGAGGCGGATAAAAGACATTGGCGGATTCGCCTAGAGCAATTACAGGAAGAAATCCATAGCGAACCGAAGCGCATTGAAAGCATTTATCAAGTCAAGTCCAGTCGCATTGAACCGGTGGGCTTAGTCTATTTGATTCCCGTATCTAGTTAAAGAGATAAGAATAATATGGGCAAAATCCGTTGGAATTCAGCTAAAAATAAGCTATTAAAAGCTGAAAGAGGTATTTCCTTTGAAACAGTGATAAAAGCTTTAGATCAAGGAGGTTTATTGGCGGAATATAGTCATCCGAATCAAGAGCGATACCCAAATCAAAGAATAGACCTCTTGCGAAAGTAATTTAGATATTTTTGTCATACTGAGCGAAACGTAGTGTAGCGAAGTATCTCGGAGATTCTTCGCTAACGCTCAGAATGACGATTTATCGTAGTTTCGCAAGAGGTCTAATATTAGTTGTCAAAATTGAGGAATATGCTTTTCTTATTCCTTATGTGGAAACAGATGGAGAGATTTTCTTAAAAACTATCATTCCATCTCGGAAAGCAACCAAATAATATATTCGGGAAAAATTATGAATTTGAATGAATTAGATATAGATAAATTAGATCAAGAAGAAAGAGACTTATTAGAATCCTTTGAAAAGGGGGAATGGGAATCAGTGGGAACTCCGGAACGTTTTGAACAAATAAGACGGGCTGCCCACGCAACTTTAGCTAAAGAGAAACAAGTCACTCTGAAATTATAGTAATTTCCATTAAGATTAGAACAATTGAAAAAGAGGTTCGTAGTTGCGCTTTAGCGCTTCTTAGGACTAAAGTCCAACAACAAACTAAAAACTTTTGTTTGATTTTTATTGGGAATTACTATATCTTCCCTTGACTGGGATATTCTTCAAAGCAAAGCAACCGAGGAAGGAATCGCGGATCAGATTTTAATTGCAAGTATTGTTCATAAATATCTTACAGGTAAATTAATTGAAGGGACAAACAGTACAAGAGTATAAATACCCAAGGAGGAGTAAAAGTGGGTTTAGTCTATTTAATTCCCGTATCTAGTTAGGAGTAATAACGATGAATCAGAAGTTAGTAGAATCATTGGTACAGGCGATCGAGTCTTTACCTCAAGATGATTACATTTTCTTTCAACAAAAATTGACCGATAGAAGTATTCAAAAAAAAGAGGGAGTCTGTGGAGGTCAAGCTAGGATTCGTAATACTCGAATTCCTGTTTGGACAATTATTTCTTTACAGAATCAAGGAGCTTCTGAAGGAGAAATCTTAGAGAATTATCCCACTTTGACACCTTTTGATCTAATGGTTGTTCAAGATTACTATACTCATAATGCTGAGGAGATTAATGAAATTCTCAGTCAAGAGGAGGATCAATTAGATGGCTAGATTTTATGCCAATGAAAACTTACCCATGGTTTTAGTCAAACGTTTAGAAGATAAGGAGCAGATTTAACAATGGCCGTAGATTTAGAAATTTGGCAACATAAGGAATGGTTGGGATTATTACAACCGGTGGGGTTAGTGGTATCACCCTTAGCCTTAACGAAATATCAAGCAGTAGTAAACAAAAAAAGGGCCATTACCCTGCAACAAAAATTAGAGGAAGTGGTATCACGGGAGCGTTATTTTTCCAGAGTCGAGGAGGGAAGTGCTTGGATTCCTGATTTTGCTAAGTTAGCAGTGGAAGTCTTGGAATGGTTACCAGAGGATTTAGTCGGAATGGAAGGGCAAAAACCCCTACCAGAAGAGCTAGAAATACCCTTGATTGACTATGGGGAAACCCTAAAACCCACCTACGCGGTAGCGGACCCCGATAGTGGCCAATGGGTGCTACTAATTCAAAACGTCAAAATCGGGTATTCCCTCGATGAAGTCACCCCCGACACCGAAAAAAGGAACGGTTGGAAAGCCACAGTACAGGCTAAATTTGAGCGTTTATTAAGGGAAACCCGCATTCCCATCGGTATTTTAAGCAATGGCTCAGAAATTCGCCTCGTTTATGCACCCCGCGGGGAGTCCTCCGGTTATTTAACCTTCCCAGTACAGGCCATGACCGAGGTTTCCGGGCGTTTAATCTTGGGTGCTTTAGAAATGCTCATCGGTGCTGATCGCCTATTTAACGTGGGTTCAGACCGTCGCCTTGACAAAATCCTCAGTAACAGTCGGGAATATCAAGCGGAAGTTTCCAATAAATTAGCCGATCAAGTTTTAGACGCGTTGTGGGAGCTTTTAAAAGGCTTTCAGACAGCGGATGCGCAGGCTGGGGGTGTCCTACTACAGGAGTTAGCTAAGACCCGTCCACAGCACATTTACGGGGGGTTAATCACCACTTTAATGCGCTTGGTGTTCCTACTGTATGCCGAAGATGAGGGCTTAATGCCCGATGACCCCATTTATCAGCAAAATTACTCAGTTTCGGGCTTATATGAGCGTTTAAGAGAGGATAGCGGGAACTTTCCTGACACCATGGATTTGCGTTATGGAGCGTGGCCCTGGATATTAAGCCTATTTCGCTTGGTTTATGACGGAGGTGGTCCCGTACCAGAATACTTGCCAGCGCGCCATGGCCAGCTTTTTGACCCGCAAGAATACCCTTTTTTAGAGGGGAGACAAACCTCTCCCGAAGCCTTCTCTAATCTCCCCTCACCCCTAGGGAGAGGGGTAGGGGGTGAGGGCCATATTCCTCGCCTACCTGACGGGGTAATCTATCGCGTTTTAGATAAACTACTAATGTTAGAAGGGGAGCGACTGTCTTACCGCAGCTTAGATGTAGAACAAATCGGTTCAGTTTATGAGGCCATCATGGGTTATGAAGTAGAACAGGCGATCGCCCCTTCCATCGGTGTAAAAGCCAAGCCTAAAGGGACCAAATTTTCTACCACCGTAGTAATCAACTTAGGCCTTTTATTGCAAGCAAAGCCCTCAGACAGAGCAAAATTACTCAAAGATTGGGCGGAATGCGAAATAACAGCCAACAATTTAAAGGCCTTAAAAGAAGCCCGCACCATAGAGGCTTTAATCATTGCCCTAGAGCGGAAGGTTTCCGAACATACCCCCAATATTCTCCCAGCGGGGAGCTTATATTTGCAACCAGGGGAGGAGCGTCGTCGTAGTGGGTCCCATTACACTCCGCGCCAACTAACCCAACCCATTGTGGAAGCTACATTAGCGCCAATTTTTCAGCAACTAGGGGAACACCCCAACCCTGAGCAAATATTAGAACTGAAAATCTGTGACTTGGCCATGGGTTCAGCGGCCTTTTTAGTGGAAACCTGTCGTCAGTTAGCAGAAAAGCTAGTCGAGGCCTACGAATACCATGGTTTATTAACCCAACTTCCCCCGGATCTCGAACCCCTGTTATATGCCCGGCGTTTAGTGGCGCAAAGGTGCTTATATGGAGTAGATCGTAACCCGTTTGCCGTAAATTTAGCCAAACTTTCCCTGTGGTTAGTAACCTTGGCCAAGGATTTACCCTTTACCTTTGTGGATCATGCCCTCAAATGCGGAGATTCCTTAGTGGGATTAACGAGGAGGGAAATCGGTTCATTTGGCGAAGAAAACTTACCCCTGCTGTCATACTTAAAAGAGAAAACCGAGCGGATTAAAAATTACAGGAACTTTATTCAAGTTGGGGATACCCGCACCGATGCCGATGCTGACAATAAATTACAGGAATTAAGAAAAGCAGAAGAAGAATTAGAGGAAACCCGTTTAATCGCAAATGTAAAAGTCGCAGCCTTCTTTTCCGGTAACAAAGACAAAGAAAGAGCCGACAAATTGAGCGAATATGGGCAAATAGTGAGGAATGCGCGGGAAAATCTCCCCTCACCCCTAGGGAGAGGGGTTGGGGGAGAGGGAAACCCACTCCAAATCATCGCAGATCAATTACACACCGGTGGAAAAACCTTAAAACCCTTTAATTGGGAATTAGAATTTCCCGAAGTCTTTGAATCCAAAAACCCCGGTTTTGATGCCATAATCGGCAATCCCCCTTTTGCGGGGAAAAATACCATCATTAACGGCAATTTGGAAGGTTATTTAGATTGGTTAAAAATAGTACACCCCGAATCCCACGGCAACGCTGACTTAGTCGCCCACTTTTTCCGGCGCGCTTTTACCATAACCAGAAAAGGAGGCACATTGGGATTAATTGCCACCAATACCATAGCCCAAGGAGACACCCGTAGCAGCGGTTTAAGATTTATTTGTCACCATAAGGGGATCATTTATAATGCGAGAAAACGGGTGAAATGGCCAGGTTTAGCAGCCGTAGTTATAAGTGTGGTGCATATTTACAAAGACAAAAAATAGGAGCAAAAATACATTACAATCAAGTAAGATACCCTAGTAAGGAGTTAACTCCATGGCAAATGCCACGATTACAACGAAAGGACAAGTAACCATACCCAAGGAAATTCGAGATTATCTGAACTTGGATACAGGGAGTAAAATTGACTTCGTCATTGATGAAAATGGCGAAGTGAAATTGATACCTCGGACTATTCCCGTACAGAAATTAGCGGGGATTTTGCACCGTCAAGGGATGAAACCCGTTAGTTTAGAGGAGATGGAAACCGCCATCAAAGAGGGAGCAAGTGATGATTGCCCTTGATACCAACGTTTTAATTCGCTATTTAACCAGAGATGATGAACCACAGTGGGAAAAATCAGTCAAGATCATTGAGAGTGGTGAACTATGTTTCATTTTTAATTTGGTTTTATGTGAAATCATCTGGGTTTTGCGTAGTAAATCCTATCAATTAAGCAAAGATGAGATTATCAATACCATAGAAATGATGTTACAATGTCCTGTTTTTGAGTGGGAAAATACCTCCGTAGTTTATCAATCTTTACAGCGTTTTAAACAGGGAAAAGGGGACTTTTCTGATTATTTAATTGGCACGATCGCCAAATCTTTTAACTGTAATACCACCGTAACTTATGACCTAAAATTAAAAAATGAAAAGGGATTTACCTGTCTTTCTGATTAAGTGTTATATTCCCTCACCCCCCAACCCCCCTCATCCCAAAGGGAGAGGGGGAAAGAGAGGTAAAATGTCTAATGAAAAGGGATTTACCTGTCTTTCTGATTAAAAAGAATCGGCTATAATTAGGAGCAAAGAGGAAAAAATTATGACAACCATTGAAATAGATCAAGCAATTTTAGAGATTACTCAGCTATTAGAAATAGTAGCGAAAGGAAAGGATATTATTATTACGAAAAACCATGAACCCCTAGTAAAACTAAGTTCAATCAAGGGTAAAAAACAGCGTCCTCCTTTATTTGGTACTGACAAAGATATAATTAGAATTACGGAGGATTTTGACGAACCTTTAGCAGATTTTAATGAGTACAGATAGGGAAAATATCCCGATTTTAAGTCGAGATTCTGCTTTTGACAAGTATGAAATACTCCGTATTTGGTAATAAGTACCTAAGCAAAATTATTGGTAAAAAATAAAGAAGGTTTCTTGTTGATCGTAGGGGCGAACGGCCGTTCGCCCCTACCTGTCCAATTTTGGCAACCATAGTTTGTTGAGAACTTGTTGGGTGCGTCAGACCTAAAATATTAGATAATAAGCATAATCTGACAATCTGACACACCCTACTATATTAATTAATTATTATGAGTTTACCGCCGAATATCCCGATTTTGCTCAATGGCCGTCCTGTGGAAAAAATCACCGCTTTCCTGTTCCATGCTGGCAGCAATGATGACCCCGAACGCCTACTTGCTAACCAAGGCAAGAGTTTCCAAGGTAGTATCGTTTTAGGAA